>JAUVOB010000304.1 GCA_030599405.1 Chloroflexota bacterium
TATAGCAGTCCTTCAATTCCACCCGGCTATTTCCTCCTCGGAGGTCTTACTGGCCCAATTCCTCTACCCCCTAGCGAACCTCAAACCCCTTGGCGTCCTCGGAGTGAGATGTACTATTTCGTGCCCGGTCTTCTAAATCTATGGATCCAGCGCCCACCCATGGGGACACCGCGTTTTGGTCATACCTCGGCTCTCCAAGAAATCGGTGGGTTAGATTACCTGTGCGCTGTCGGCGGCATCGGCAGCAGGATTGGCGGCCTTCCGATTGTGCTGTCACAAGGAGAATGCTACAACATCAGCGCCGAACGGTGGGATTTCACCACTGGTCCTCTGAATTATCCGCGATATTTCGCGGCTAGCGGCGTCGATCAAGATGGCACATGGTACGTTTATGGTGGCGTGAATAACCTTGGTGAGAATGTGCCCGTTACAGAGAAGTACGACCGCCAGAGAAACCAATGGATCGCCCTCGATTCTCGTACCAATCTGGGGACTCTCAACAATTCAATTAGGCCGCCAAGAGCATGGCCACACGCCGGATTTGTGAATCAGACACTATATGCTATCGGCGGAGAGAGAACCACTACGACCGGGGGTGATGTCATCAACCTGGTTGAGGCCATTTACTTGCCCGACATAGATATCTTGCTTCCAATTATTTCTCGACAAGAGGCCTCGGGCGAACCGGATGACACGTTCGAGAATGCGCGGGCATTGCCTTTAAACCGGTCGGTTCATGGGCACTTTATTGGGCCTGATGATTACTTCGACGCCTACCATTTTGACGTTCCGTCCTTCCGCGGTGTTACCGTGAGCTTGCGTAATATACCCTTGGGTAGCGATTATAACCTCCATGTTTACACCAGTGACAAGGTTTGGTTGGGATCGAGCACAAACGTCGGCAATAACAACGAAGATATTGCACTCACGTTGGAAGCAGGCCGGTACTATTTCATGGTCGAAAGGGTGTTTCCTCCCCCAGGTATCGATCCAAGCCATGATCCGTACGTTGTTGAAGTAAGCGGCTGATAGTAGATGGGTGGCTTGAAATGGCGGCGGCAATACTCTTCGGCGCGAGGATATCACCAACCCAAAGATCGGCTTTTGGCTCGCGTTCGGGGAACCTCTGACACTCCTGTTATCCTCAACTACCGGCGCAAACTCTGGTTACGGAGAATAAAAATAGACGAGAAGATAATGACTCTGCATCCAGGAGGAAAAACGGGCGTCAATCTAAGCAGGTCAAAGTACGACGTAGTTCGCCATGCGCTCATTGAGTCCCTCAATAGGCCTGGAGAGCTAACCTTCTCTCTATTGGGAGATGCTGTACAGCGGAGGATTGAGGGTGATTTCGAGGGCTCCGTTAGCTTGAATTATACAACGGTGAAACTGGATCTGGAGGCTCGGGGGGAGATAGAGCGAACAGGTTCGGGCAGCCCCCAGCGAATCCACTTAATTCCATAGCGACTGCTAATAGACAAACCTGAGATAAATATGTCGACTGGACTGATCATCCTTCGGATTGCGGCCTTCGTCCTTGGGTTAATTATAGTTCTCACCACTATCCGGTCGGCTATCCGAACATTGGTGCTTTCACGAGGAATACGGGATCCGATATCATCCGCTGTCTTTGTTCCCCTTCGGAAGATATTCAGATTTCGGGCAGATTTAGCTAAGAATTACGAGCAAAAAGACAACATCATGGCCTACTATGCGCCGGTGAGTCTTCTGACGTTGCCGATCGTCTGGCTCACGTTTATCCTCATTGGTTTTATGGCCCTGTATTGGGCCATGGGCGTTCAAGATCTGCAAGACGCGTTTACATTAAGCGGCTCTTCCTTGCTTACCCTGGGTTTTGCCGATGGGGATACGCAGCTCCAGATAGTTTTTGTTTTTATCGAGGCGGCTATTGGTTTGATTATGGTCGCCCTCATCATTGCCTACCTTCCAACCATGTACGGGGCCTTCTCCCGCAGAGAGACGGCCGTCGCCCTCCTGGATGTTCGAGCCGGCAGACCCCCGTCGGCTGTTCAAATGATACTTCGTTACCACCGCAATCATGGTCTGGACAGCCTTCATGAATCCTGGAAACGTTGGGAAGAGTGGTTCGCGGAGGTTGAAGAAAGTCACACTTCATTAGCGGCCTTGGTTTTCTTCCGATCACCCCAGCCCGGACACTCCTGGGTGACGGCCGCGGGTGCGGTATTAGACACGGCCGCATTGACTTTATCCGTGCTCGATATCCCTTGGGATGCTCAGGCTGCTTTGTGCGTCCGTTCAGGTTACCTTGCTCTCCGTAGGATCGGGGATTTCTTCAAGATTCCGTATAAGGCTGATCCAATGTTCCCAGATGACCAGATCAGCATTACACGCGAGGAATTTGAGGGCACGGTCGAACTACTAATCGCAGCCGGATTACCTGTTAAAAAAGACCGCGACAGAGCCTGGCGGGATTTTGGCGGTTGGCGGATAAACTACGACGCCGTTCTCCTCGGTCTTTGCGAACTAACTATGGCCCCGTATGCACCCTGGTCTTCAGATCGGGCCGGCACGTTCGTAATAAGACCATCTACCAACGATAGTGACTGAGCCTTTTTCCGATGGGTAATCGGTTGCCGGTGGAATGGTGTCCCCCAGATCACTCAAAGCCCTATAACGATCGGCTTTTTGTTCAAATCGGCGCCTGGAGTGCAACCCCGCTTACATCCACCCTGCACTGGTAATATGTTAAACTCTAACATCAGACAGCGTGACCGAGATAAGGCGTATTTTTGGATTTGGTAACCGGAGCGAAATTGATGAGTTGGCTAACATTCTGGAAGAAAGACGCAGCTGAGAAACGTTTGGCGATTATTGATGTTGGTGATAGCGACTTCAAACAGCAGGTCATCCAGCGATCGTTCAAGACGACGGTCGTCGTCGATTACTGGGCCGCCTGGTGTGGTCCTTGCAGACAGCTTGGACCTGTTCTCGAGAAAATAGCTGAAGAGCCAGAAAGCGAGTTTATTCTCGCGAAACTGGACACGGAGCATAACCAGCAGACTGCGGCAAAATTCAATATCTACAGCATTCCGGCGGTGAAGGCTTTCAGGAACGGCCAAGTAGTAAATGAGTTTACCGGCGCCTTACCCGAACCACTAGTTAGGCGATTTCTAACTAAGGTGACGTCCGCGCCTCCTCCAGCACCTCAGATACGAGGAAGCTCAGACACCAAGAGACTACTTCGGCAGGCGGAGCAACACTTGAAGAAGGGAAGGGGATTTGAAGCCTACGTTCTTCTGAGTGAGTTTCCTGACAGCCCTCAAA
>JAUVOB010000288.1 GCA_030599405.1 Chloroflexota bacterium
AGAATGATAGTTTGAACCACGATTCATCCTCCCGGTATTACTCGTCCAATCAAGCCATGACACGCAACTTCAGCTCCGCCACGCTGTCGATAAACCCTTGTAAATTCATCCGGTTAGCTAACCAGGCCAGATAGAACAAAGAAAAGGTAATAACCGAAGCGGTTAGTGTTATGCCCATTTTCGCCGAGTCGAGACCACGCGCAATCTCTTGCAAACCCTCTTGACCACCCTGGGCCGATTCCGTGGCGCCGCCAAAGACGACGGGATGTATGTCACGCAGCAATCTGAAGCTGATATAGGTCATAATGACTGTCACAAATGCCGCGATCACATAGACGGCCGCATAACGTTTCTTGCGTTCATCGTCTTCGACTGCCCCACGCAACATGAAATAGGCCATGTAAACAAGCCAAAGCACTGTGATTGAGGTAAGCCGTGGTGTCCAAGTCCACCAGGTGAGCCATGCAGGCCGTCCCCAAATTGAACCACTCACAATGGTCATCGTAGTGAAGATTATGCCGATCTCCACTGATGCCAGGGCAATCGTATCCTTGTTATCTGATGGATTTCGCAGATAGCTGACGCCCGCGATGAGCGCTATCAGGAAAGTAATGGCCGCGACCCACGCTCCACCTACATGAAAATAGAAGATGCGTTGAACGTTACCCATGGTACGCTCATCTGGCGCAAAGAAAAACACCAGGAACAGGGCGATTACTAGCATGATCGCCGCAGCCCAATTGAGCGCATTTCCCGCTCTTTCAAATTTCTTTACCATGGCAACCTCCTACACCTGTGAGTAATTAGATTTCCAGCAAAGTACCTACTATCGGAAACTCGCTAGCCGATTAATGTATCCGCCAGAAATTCTCGATACAAATTGAGCTTAACGCTCGTTTTTTACCTCTTGCGGCTCGTAATGACATCGCAAAGGGCCATCCTGATATGGTCAATGATCGATCGCACTCTAAAATATATCGTAGTTCTGACGCTTTGCTCAATTATGCAACGATTCTATTCTTCTACCACAAAGTGATAAGTTAAGAAGCCTATTACAAGCATGAGCACATCGTAGGCAACGACAAGTGCTATAGGGAATTGCACTTCGCTCCAGGCCGGAAGGTCAGACCGGATTAGGGCTGAAGTAGCGGTCGCGGCCGCCAGTACCGAGGGCAAAGCCAAGGGTAACAAAAGCACCGGTAGAAGCACCTCGCGTAGTCGGGTCTGAGATGACATGGAGGTGACCAGCACTCCGGCGGCTACGTAGCCTATGGTCCCCAGAAGTAAAACGGCGATGACCTGCGGCCGGTAGAATGGCCTGTCGAAAAAGGCGACGAAAATAGGGATGAGAACAGCCTCTACGAAAACCATGAATAGGGTGACACTGATAATCTTGCCCACGAAGATGGCAGCTCTTTCTACAGGGGCAGCCAGAATGGCGTCCAGGCTACGGTTTTCTTGCTCCGAAGAGAATGAGCGATTCAATCCAAGGGTTCCTGCCAACAGGATGGTTGCCCAGAGGAAGCCCAATGATGCCTCGCGGGCCACACTGGATCCAGGGCTCATTGTTCCCGCGCCTAAAGCAAAACTAAATACGATCACAATGGTCAAAGAAAAAACCAGCATGACGCTGATAATCTGCCACGTATGGCGCTCCGTGGTCAGGTCCTTCCAAACAACAGCCCACACAGTGGTCCAGAAACCCGGCTTGTCAACGCTGGAGTCCTGTTCGCTGACCTGGGCATGATCGCCCTGGGCAGGATCGCCTAAATCATCCACTTCGTCTCTACCTCAATCGCCAAGTTGGTCCGTCTTTCCTGTTCCGTCATCACGATTCCACTCGCTCCCCTAACGCCCTCTAATTGCTTCTTCTCCGCTGCCGGCTGCGTTTTTTACTCCTGGTCGAGTCGGTGTAAAGGGCAAGAAACTCGCCAGGCGTGACGGCCTCGCGTTCGACAACGTGGGCGATCTTGCCCCGACTCAGAATCGCGATCCGATTACAGAGGTTGAGGCCACGAGTTAGATCGTGTGTGATCATAAATATGGTACGCCCCTTCTCCGATTCTTCACGCAAGAGATCATCCAACAGCTGTGTGGCGTCCTGATCAAGTCCGGTATACGGCTCGTCAAACAGGAGTACATCCGGTTCGTGCAGAGTCGCTCGAGCCAGTGTTAGCCTCTGGACCATCCCCCTGGAGAAACTCCGTACCGGATCTCGTTGTCTGGCGGCAAGACCGACGCTCCGCAAGGCATCTATCACCCTTTGCTCGCGGTTGTTTAGTTGATAAAGACGGGCGAAGAAGGATAGATTTTCGGCCGCAGTTAGGTCACCATATAGCAGCGAATAGTGGGAAACGAGGCCAATGTGTCTTCTAACCATTGCCGCATGATCGGGTAAAGGCCAGCCGCCGACTCGCACACTGCCGTTTTTGGCTTTCAAGAGCGTGGCTACGATTCGCATTAGGGTCGTCTTTCCGGCCCCGTTTGGTCCGACGAGGGTGACGAATTCCCCCGGCCGAACGTGCAGGTCTACTCCTCGTAGGACAGCGTTCGTTCCATAGTTCTTCAGCAAACCTTCTATTCTGATCATGGTCGTTATATGCCCATAAAGTCAAAGCGACGACTGATTATCGTCGCCGGCTGCTACTCATCTCCACAAATTGTATACATTGAGAATGGCCAGAAATGCCTGGAGCACATTTCTAAGCTCGTTGCTCTTCTTCCCAAAGGGCTACTAACTCGGACTTTAACTGCTCGCGCTCGACCTGGTACCGCTGATCGCTAATGCGCCCCAACTCATAATCATCATCCAAGTCGGCGATGGCCTGGAGCAACTCTTCGCGATCATGGTGATCGTAGAACTCAGTATCAACCGGTTCCTGCCGCCATCTCCAAATGAAAACCCCGGCTACTCCAACGACCAAAACCGCAATAGCTAAACCTATCAGGAGTTCACTCTGATCGTCAAGGGTTAATATGCTTGATGAAGCGCTCTCCAGTTCAGGTTCTCCTTCCAAATTTAGGATGAGTACAGTGCCGGCTGGAACATCGCTTTTTCCGTAGTTGGATACATTGGCACTACCCATGGCTCTTTGGCCCAGCTCTACCCAATCCTCTTTATCGGATAGGGAGACGCCCGCGTCAGGAAGGACCAGATTGACTTCTGATGCCGAATACAATATCGGATGGGAGATAGTTACTCCATCGTCATAGGGCAGGACGTAGCTGGCCAACATTATAAGAGTGCCCGGACCTGGACGCAGTGGAAAAGTGTCTGCCCAGCCCTGTCCTGTGAACACGAGTTCATTGGCTGGAATGAAATTATCGAGGGATCCGAAAGCGCGTTGGAAAGCAATCTCTTGAGCATCGCCCGGCAGAATCATTTCAAAGGTGCCTTCAT
>JAUVOB010000086.1 GCA_030599405.1 Chloroflexota bacterium
ACGAGACAACCTCGGCATCGGCCATTTTTCAGAGCCACAACCGCTACCTCTCCAGCCCGTCGTTTCGCGTCTTCAAAGGCGATCATGGTTCCTGGAAGGATGAGTGGTGTAAGCTGGTTCTTTTCCGCAGCTTGCTCCCCAATGTGCTCCAGCAATTTTGTTTGCTCTTCCTTACAACGCATGACTGTTTCTTTCCATTCAGCCTCGACGCGATTCAGGGTCTCAACAGCAGCCACCTGATTGCTTTCAGCTTCCTCGACGGCGATCATAGCCTCGAGCAGCTCATCCTCCAGAATCGCAATTCGTCTACCTAGGGATTCAATCTCGTGCTGCAGATCTTCAAGTTCTTTTGGATTTGTGACAAGACCAGAGTAGAGTCGATCTTCCGATCGTTTGGCCTTGCTAGTTAAACCTTCTAGCTCTAGGTTCAGATCCGTCTGTCGCACACGCAGGCGAGACAAATCAGATTCCGAGGAGTCAACGCGTTTTCGAGCCTTTGCCAGCCCATTGTTTTCAGACTGCAGGCGAATCACTTCGGCTAGGCGCTTCTTGTCTTCTCTGACCTCGTTTTCGGTTTGCTGCAAGCGATAGAGAAGGTCCACCTGACTCATAACTGAATTCTAACACCAACTACGGCTAGCAGGTAGGAAGAGAGGAAGGTGAGAATACAAAAACATGATCACTATATACTAGCCGCGATCTTTCGTTCAAATTCAGCCGTCAATCCTTGCCCAATCACCGCTCCTCGTCCTGCTCCACTGGTCTAGTGTATAATCCCTCCGCGATGTTCGATAGTCTAACCGAACTAGAGGAGCAGCCCTACACAGAGGAAGATGCCAAATGGGATCACTTTGTCACCGCCCATGATCAGGGCAGTCTTCTGCAGACGACCGCATGGGCCAGGTTAAAAAATCGTTTTGGGTGGCGATCGCATCGTGTATGGCTCAAGCTTGACGGTCAGCTAGTAGCCGGTGCTCAAATTCTCGTCCGTTCTACCGCCTTCGGTTTGATACGCGTCGCCTACATCCCTCATGGCCCTCTTGTCAATTGGCAGGATGACGAGCAAGTAGGCATATTGCTCAATCAGATTGACCATGCTGCGTTCGAACAAGGAGCCGGCCTCCTAAAAATGGAGCCGTTGCTTTGGCGTCGCGAAATGACAGCCGGCGATTGGGAGGAGCTGTGTAAGAGGCATGGTTGCATCTCAGACAGTGACTCAATCCAACCGCCACGCACCGTCGTGGTTGATCTTTCCGCTTCAGAGGATGAGATCCTCGCCCGGATGAAACAAAAGACGCGTTACAACATAAGGCTTGCCTCCAAAAAAGGCATCACCGTTCGAGTAGGCGCCAGGGAAGATGTCGCCGTTTTTAACCGATTAATCCAACAAACCGGACGTCGCAATGAGTTTGGTATCCACGCACCGGAATATTATCGAGATGCCTATGACCTTTTTACGCCTGACCACGTAGCTCTTTTTATCGCTGAGTATCAGGGAATGCCGCTCTCTGCAGTGATGGTCTTCACCCATGGTCAGCGAGCCGCCTATCTTTACGGCGCCTCCAGCGACCAGGAGCGCCAACGTATGCCCAACTACGCCGTCCAATGGGCTGCTATGCGCTGGGCGAAGGAACAGGGTATCGTCGACTACGACTTCTGGGGCGTACCCGATCACTCTAAAGAGGATTTGGAAGCCCAGTTTAGGGAACGGCATGATGGACTTTGGGGAGTCTATCGTTTTAAGAGAGGATTCGGTGGCGAATTATTCAGAACTGTCGGCACGGCTGACCGGGTTTACAACTCGCTTGTCCACCGGCTTTACCGCCGGAGAGCAAGGCGCCGGTGATGGTGATCCATATCTCCTCGCGTCATGGATTAGTGACAGCTGGGGGTTTTGGGTTGTTTATTGATGGCACCCAGTTGATCTTTTCCTATCTGTTACAGTGAGAGACTCATACATTCGCTCGGCTTTTAGCATAGAACACTCGGCCAGCGCTTGGCACCAAGCGCTATCTTCGCTGCCAAACTCCCATCCCCTTCAGAGCTGGCCTTGGGGTGATTTCAAGTCACGATGGGGCTGGTCGGCAACTCCCTTGTTGCTTCGGATCCACGATGAGCCTGCTGGCGAACCGCCACTGGCGGCCGCCTTGGTGCTAAAGCGCAGCATTCCTCGGACCCGCTTTTCCATTCTCTACGTTCCAAAGGGGCCTATCCTCGACTACAATAATGCTCCACTCCGCAGAGTAGTGTTGGCCCAATTGGAGCAGGTTGCCAGGCAAGATAAGGCTGTGTTCGTCAAGATCGACCCGGATGTGATCTCAGCCTGGGGGCAGGATGATGATCGGAAATCGCCTATCGGCGCGAAATTTGTCGAAGAACTCGAGGCACGTGAATGGCGTTTTTCTCAAGATCAGGTCCAGTATCGCAACACGGTCGAATTGGATCTTGAACGGGATGAAGAAGTTATCCTGGCCTCGATGAAGCGAAAAACCCGCTATAACATCCGCCTGGCAAGCCGAAAAGGCGTCCTGGTTCGCAAGGGCAATCCAGCAGACTTCGCTTCTATCGCAGAGAAATACACTGAGACAGCCGCCAGGGATGGTTTTACTATTCGACCGGTAGAGTATTATTTGGACGCCTGGCAGACGATGTACGACGCTGGGATGGCCCAGCCTTTTATCGCCGATTTTGAAGGCGATATTCTGGGCGCGGTCATCGTCGTTCATTATGGTGGCAGAGCTCTCTACATGTACGGCGCGTCAACCGGTAAAGAACGCAAGCGAATGCCTAATCACGTCCTTCAATGGGAGGCCATTCGTTGGGCAAAGGCTTCTGGTTGCAAAGTCTATGACTTCTGGGGCGCCCCCGATGAATTTGAAGAAACCGATCCACTCTGGGGAGTATGGCGTTTCAAGGCCGGATTCAATGGCCAGGTAATCCGCCATATCGGGGCTTGGGATTATCCGGCCCGACCGTTCTTCTACTGGGTGTACACGGTCGTTATTCCGAAGTATCTCAACTTCATCCGTTCAAGGGGAGAGAACCAGACCACTACATAGTGCGGCTATCGGAGAAACCAGTATTGGCCTGCTAATAATTCACTCCGATTGGCTACCTGCGTTGGTACCGGTTGCTAAACCGCCAAGTAAGGCATTGATCTTCATGGCATAACTGTAATCAAGTGCCGGCGAAGTCGAGCCCCCTGCAGTTGCCTCGAGCCGCTTTGCCATGTATAGATAAGTACCGGCCGATTTAGATCAATCTAGCAGCCGCATCGATTCCTATAGATCTTTGTAATACCGAACTAAAGGCAGAGCAGTGAAACCAGCTTTCTCATACGATCTTCTTGCGGGTGCGTGACCTTCATCGCCTCCTGTTCCGACCTCTGCCTTTTTCATGCCGGCCTCTTTCATCTTCTGAAGCGCAACAATATTCAATTCTGTACCTATGCCGTGGTTTTGGTATTCAGGATGCACTGCAAGTAATCGAATCTCTCCAGTGGCATCTTTCTCGCGGAGTTCATATGCCAGAAGACCAACAACGTTGCCTTCCATTTCTGCAACCAAGACGTTGAATTTCTCTTTATCTTTGCAGGTCGTTTCCACTCGTTCCCTCTGAAGCTTTCGCCAATCCGGAACAACCATGAGATAGATTTTGGGACCCAAAATCCGCTTGAACGAACTGAAAACCGGATCCCACGCGGATAACGATAATTGGACAATATCATCAAGATCTTCGTCGATAAAGGATCGAATACGAAAATACACTGCTATTCTCCTCGAGCTTTTCGCGTCCCGACAATGGCCTAAGTTGCAGGCGGCCCGGTGGCTTGAATTCTATTGTTAACGAGCGAAAAATGTTAATCTACCTATTGGTGGTTAAGAACCGCCTCCGGTTTTCTATAGCCAACGGAGTCTCGATGATCAGGAAGCACGGCTTGGGATTGAAGGCTGCTACCATCACGCCTCCCGGTAAAGGCGATGTAGGCAGCCCTAATCGGATCTTGCGTGAAGAGATCGGAGCCGAGGTCATCCTCCGAACAGGACGACGCATACCCGGCGTGCGGCCAATCGCCGGGGTTTTCTCGCCAATTAGCGTTGTTCGCATGGCCGTGGAAGACGCATACGGTGCTAAAGAGTGGCGAGAAGGTGAAGATGGATCCCCGAATGAGGTAGCCTATCGCACCGAAAAAATCACCCGTAGAGTCTGCCGGGCAGTGGCGGAATATGCCTTCCAGCGCGCACAGTACACCGGCGCCCGGGTCTTCGGTGGTCCAAAATATACCGTCAGTCCGGTCTACGAAGGCATGTTCAAGGAGGAGCTAGATGCCGCGGCCGGTCGCTATCCTGATGTTCGATACGAGCCCCAGCTGATTGATGCCACGCTCGCGCTCTTCTTAGCGACCACTGGCGATCCCCTAGTGATCCCTAGCCTGAATCGTGATGGCGATTTGCTCTCGGACATGGTCCTGCAAATGTTCGGTTCCATTGCCGGTTCCGAGTCCATGGTCATAACCTTGGGGGAAGGAGAGCGCATTGCCTGTGTCATGGCTGAGGCGCCCCATGGAACTGCCCCCACCCTTGAAGGAAGAAATGTGGCCAATCCAATGGCTATGATACTGGCGGCGGCCGGTTTACTTGCCCATATCGGTGATAAGAAAGCCGATCTGGTAAGTCGGGCCATATACGAAGCCACATTGGAAGCTGTTTACGATGGAATCCGGACGGCCGATTTGGGTGGCACTGCCAAGACCGATGAGTTCACTAACGAAGTCATCCGTAGAATAACCTCCAAATTGGAGGTGTGGTCAGCTCTATCCTGATAGGTGGAGATTTACCGCACCGGCTAACTGCATATAACGCAGACTAAACTACCTAGTTCACCTTGCTCGTTGTCTCTTCAGGCGCCTTTCCCCACCACCTCGATAGTGTGCGCAGCTCGCGTCCAATTCACACTCCCAACTTCCACGCGCTTGCCCCTCTGTAGACACCAGAAGCAACAATAACTGTTCGAGTAGTAGGGCGACGAGTCGGGCCCGTAAACGAACATGCAAGGTCGTTTGTGACGTTTGTCACAATGTGACATCTGTCACCTACAAACCCATGACAAACGTCGCTGACCGGGGAACAACCTTCTTCTATACTATATTTGGTTATCCGGCTATCCGAATAAGCAGAAGAGGTATAAATGACCATTCCACAGTCTGAGGAGTTAAATTTACTACATGTCCACATCTGCCAGGCCCTAAGCGATCCTACCAGGCTACAGATCTTGTACGCCCTCCACGATAAACCGCGTAACGTCACAGCCATCGCGAAGCTGCTCGATACCCCCCAGTCAACCATATCACGACACCTGGCAGTCTTGCGCCAACGTTCTCTGGTAACATCGAAACGCGATGGCATGGCGGTGAATTACTCTCTTTCTTATCCACGCATAATCACAGTACTCGATATGATGCGAGAGGTATTACGAGAAGCGCTCGAGCAGCAATCTCAGGCAGTACAGTAAGGTACTAATACATGAAAGGTTATAGATACATCTGGGTCGCCGGTCTCGTCGTAACCCTCCTCATTGTTATCACCCCAATCGTCGCTTTTGTTCACAAGGAACCAGAATCAAATGATGATCCTTGGGCGGCGATACTGGAACGTCCACCTGATGTTAATCACTCGGACATCCTTTCTGGTCCATTTGAAACCGGACGAGAAGTGACCCAGGCTTGCCTTGAGTGCCATGAAAACGCTGCCGAGGAAGTCTCTGAAACTGTTCATTGGACGTGGGAGAGCGAACCGGTACTGCTCCAGGGACGTGATGAGCCGGTCACTATCGGCAAAAAGAACGCAATAAATAATTACTGCATAGGTATTCAGGGAAATTGGACAGGATGCACGCGATGTCATGCGGGTTATGGTTGGGAGGATGCTGACTTTGACTTCTCCGACGAAGAGAACGTGGATTGCCTCGTTTGCCATGAACAAACCGGCACCTATATGAAGAGCAATTCGGGTTATCCAGATGAGAGCATTGATCTCGTCGAGGTAGCCCAGAGTGTGGGTACACCGACTCGCACGAATTGCGGAAGCTGTCATTTCAACGGCGGTGGCGGCAATGCCGTCAAACATGGCGATTTAGATGGCAGCCTCCTGTTTCCCACAGACGAAATCGACGTTCATATGGGCCGCTATGATTTTCAATGTATCGATTGCCACCAGACCGAAGAACATCGCATCGACGGCCACCTTATATCCGTCAGTGTTCACGACGAGAACGAGCTGGCCTGCACTAATTGCCATAGCCAGAGTGTCCATGAAGATGAGCGCATCAACGATCATCTCGATACGGTCGCCTGCCAGACTTGCCATATCCCGGAAGGGGCATTACGCCAGCCGACTAAGATGGATTGGGACTGGTCAACAGCTGGGCAGGATTTACCAGAAGATCCACATGAGTATCTCAAGATTAAGGGTAGCTTTATTTACGAACAGAACTTCCAA
>JAUVOB010000293.1 GCA_030599405.1 Chloroflexota bacterium
AATTCCTGGGTTGCTAACACGTTTTCATTGCAGGTGTAACCGCCAAGACCACCCCACGCAGCCTGAATATCTTCCTGGGCGAACCAGCGGATGAAGTCTTCTGACGCTGCTTTTTGGTCATCATCAATGTAGTTGATGATGCTCATTCCCTGGCCTCCAAGGGCGGCATGCTGGTCACCGTAAGGGCCGGCCGGGTTGACAAAGTATCCAGTATCGGCCGCATAAGGATTGACCTCTGGATTAGCCAAAGCGGGGAAGAAGGCGAAGTAATTCATGATCATCGCCGCTTGACCGCTGATCATGGCATCGTTTGTCTCTGCAAAGAAGGCATCGCTCAAACCGGGTACCTGGCAGCAATCGTAGAGATCATGATAGAACTGGGTTGACTCTACTGCAGCGGGTGAATTGACAACACCGAGGACATTGTTGTTTTCGTCCTTCCAGTCCGCGCCCCAGGAGAACATGGTGTTCTCGACACCCATGGTGAGGGCATCATAAGCCATCTGGGTGTAGATTGCGACACCATATAGCCCTTCGTCTGGTTGAGTGAAGAAGTTAGCAATATCCATGAGCTCTTCGTAGGTCTCGGGAACGGCAAGCGGATAACCGTACTCGGCCTCAAAAGCAGCCATATTGTCCGCATCCTCGAAGAGGTCCCTTCGATAGGCCCAACCGTCGGCATCACCTTCGGTTGGGAAGGCCCAGTATTCACCTGAACCAGTTGGGTACTCGCCGTAATAAGTAAGGGTTGCTTCGGTGACTGTATCGGCAATTCCTTCCCCAACGAGGAAGTCAGTCATGTTGACGTAGTGACCTTGGGTCGCACCCTGGCCGAGCCACTGGCTGTCGCCTACGACCATGTCATAAGCATCGCCGCCCGCGGCCATCTCTGTCGCCCAGAGATCTCCGAACGAACCCCAGGGTTCTTGGATCACGTTAACCTTAATGCCGGTTTCCGCCTCATACATATTGCCAATTTCCTGCAGGTAGTCGGCCGGATCCCATTGGGCCCAGAGGATATTCAGTTCAGATACGGCCGGTTCTTCGGCTGTTTCCTCTTCGGCTGCTGTTTCTTCAGCCGCAGTCTCCTCGGTGGGTTCTTCATCATCGCCACCGCAAGCCACGAGGGCTAAGGCGAGAATGAGTAGTAGCGTCAAAAACAATTTCTTATACATACGTAAATCTCCTTCTGTTTTCCTCTTCTTCGATCTATCAAAATCAGCGAAATGTTGACGATCAATTTCCTGGAACATTTCCGTGCTCGTTAGGCATCACCTCCTGTTGATCGGTTCCTCTATGACCATATTTACTATCCATAACTAAGACGAGAGAAAAGGCTTTCCCTTAGCTTCTCAATGTGAGTCCGAGTGGCTTTGGATGCTGCCTGTCCATCCCGATTAGCGATTGAATTAACGATTGCCCGGTGCTCAACGGTACAAGCTCGCAGCCGGGCAGGATTCGTCTGGGAATCAATGTTTGCCAGGTGATGGGCGCGATTACGCATTTGGGTGACGATCTCGCCCAACAGTTGGTTCGGACACGATTCACCTAGAATTTCATGAAAACGAGTATCAGCCCTCGACCAACTTGTCTGGTCCTCATGATCGCAGGCTTCTTCCATATCGCGGACGGCTCCGTCTAACTTTTCTATCTCAATAGTGGAAAGCGTCTCTGTACTCAACCGTACCAGTTCTGGCTCAAGCATGAGCCGAATATGGACCACGTCCAAAATCGCGCGAACAGAATGCACAGCAACTGTAATAGCCCGGCCCGGAATAACCTGGACCAAACCTTCCTGTGTTAGTTGTCGCAAGGCTTCCCTTACCGGCGTCCGGCTGATGCCCAAGGATTCTGAGAGTCGCGTCTCTGAGAGCACTTGACCCGGCTCAAGATCGGCGTGTTGTAACGCATCTTTGAGCCGTTCGTAGGCGATCTCTCGTCTCAGGCGCGATGAGTCTTGGGTTAAATCGGCTGGTTGGGTGGCGAGAAAGCGTTCTAATTTGTCCATTCAACCGTTGGCATGCGACAGGAACATGTGCGACATACAGCCTGTATACGGTGTGTATGGAAAAATTATACTAACCGTATACTTGGGAGTCAATGAAGGGCGAGGACGTTTGAGCCTGATCTAAGCATATATGATTGTTAATGGACCATTCAGTGACTTTCGTCATCCCTTGTTTAGTGACAATCATCATAGGAACATCGAGTTACAACCGCCAGGTTCATGTCATTTATCGCCTAAATCGATTAGGCCCAAAACACCTCGACAGGTTTTTCGGCTATATTGGCTTCCTGGAGGGTCGCCACGGCTTTCTGTAATCCCTCGTCAGCCGACATGAGACCATCTTCGTGTTCGATTGAGATCACATGATCGTAGCCTATCAGGTGCAATGAACTGACGATATCCTTCCAGGTCTTGACCCCATGTCCATATCCGATCGATCTAAATGTCCAGGCTCGGTCAGGAATGCGCTCGTAGGGCTTATGATCGTTGCATCCGTTGATCGCGATATTATATTTGTCAAGATAGCTGTCTTTGCCGTGGACGTGGACTATCGCTTCACCAAGGGCCCGAATAGCCGCAACCGGATCGACGCCGTTCCAAAACAGGTGGCTCGGATCGAAGTTACATCCTAAAGATGGTCCAACCTCCGATCGCATTCGCAACAACGTTTCAACATTGTAGATTATCATTCCTGGATGCATTTCGACGCCGATGCTGACGCCATGATCAGCTGCAAAGGCCGCCGATCCCTGCCAGTATGGAATGGCGATATCATGCCACTGGTAGTCCAGGATCTCCAGATTGTGAGAAGGCCAGGGACAAGTTACCCAATTAGGCATCGTATCACCCGGGGCGCCTGCCGGAATTCCGGATAGAACATTAACTACCGGTACCTCCATCAGCCGGGCCAGGCGAATTGACTTGCGGAAAATGTCATCGGATTCACGGGCTAGTTCATCATCCGGGTGCAACGGCTCGTAATGACAACTAAACGCGCTTATGAGCATATTCCTTTTAGATATTTCGTCTTGGTACCGCTGACGGGCGCTGCTGCTTTCAAGCAACTCGTCCAGGGGACAGTGATGGCTGCCTGGATAACCGCCCGTACCGATCTCCACCGCCGTGAGACCGAAGCTGGCGATCTTATCCAGGGCCTGTTCAAACGGTAGATCTTGAAATAGAACTGAAAATACACCGATTCGCATGGCGTCTCCTCCTATTGTTATTAGACCGAATCCTCACAACAATTGATCCTAGTACTCTACTCAAGTGAGCATTCAGAAGGTTTCTGAATCACATTACAAATAACCCTACAACGATCGTTGGCGTCAAGAATCAAAAATCATCCTGCCTGCCATCCTGCAGTTTTCT
>JAUVOB010000112.1 GCA_030599405.1 Chloroflexota bacterium
GTGACGAGTAATAAAGATCGGCAGATAATTCACTCAGAAAGTGGACGCGTAGTCGTTGAGAGAGCACACTGGTGTGATGGTTTTTTCAGCAAGATGCGTGGCTTCACCTTCCGGCGAAGATTGGAGCCTGGGGAAGGACTCGTCCTGGTTGAGACGAATGAAGGTAGGTTAGGCTCTGGCGTTACGATGCTATTTACCTTTGTGGATCTCGGGGTTATCTGGGTGAATTCTGAGGGAGAAGTTGTGGATACCGCTCATGCTAAGCCTTGGCGAATCAGTTATACACCTAAGGCTCCCGCCCAATTTGCTGTGGAGGTCGATCCTTCTCTTTTGGAGATCATCAATGTGGGGGATCACCTGCGCTTCACCAAATTGGACGAGCACAATTAACATGATTAGACCTAGAGCGAGGTCCCTGGCCGTGCGGTCCAGGACCAAGCGGTCCGTCTTGTTTTTACTCCTTCTGGTTCTGACGTTAATACCGGTTCCGAAAACATGGGCTCAGAGCGGGGAAGCTACCCCCACACCCCCACTAGAAGGGGCGGGCCAGACAGATTCAGATATTCCTCTGATACACGTGGTGCAGGAAGGTGAAACGCTGTTTTTTATCGCCGAGGAATACGGCACGACGATTGAGACCCTGCAGCTTCTGAACGGTATCAGCGATCCGTCTGTACTATTCGTCGGTCAACAACTTGTCATCCCCGGCGGTGGTGGCGACACAATAGCAACCATCCATACGATCCGCGTCGGCGATACCCTTCCTGGGATCGCCGCTGATTACAACACGACAGTGGATAGCCTCGTATCAGCGAACGGGTTGATCAATCCATATCTACTGGTCGTTGGAAGACCAATAACGGTTATCAGCCGAACCGGATCGGCCGAACCAAAGGTTGTGACCGGCGATCCCTATACGGTCCGATCAGGCGATACTTTGTTGGCGATCGCGGCCGAGTATGGCATCTCTCTGGCGGAAATAATCAGTGCCAACCAATTGTCCTATCCGGTCTACTTGCATCCCGGCCAACGACTTCGTATGCCAGGGGAAGACAGGTTTCAGGATCTTCCTGATCCTTGGAGAAGGGTGGATATGTACCCAGTGCCGGTAAGCCAGGGTCAATCCGCTGCTATATACGTTGAAAGCATACTTCCAGGAATGCCGTTTGGATGGTTTGCCGATCAGACACTACAGTTCACCGCCTTTGAGAATGGCTATCTTGCCCTCATTGGCTTAGATGCTTTCACCGTGCCGGGCCGTCATGAGCTGCTATTGGAAGGTGCGGGAGAGCAACCCTGGCGACCATTTACGCAGCAAGTTCGGGTTCAGTCTGGGGGCTATGGCATCCAATATGTCGACATTCCAGAAGAACTGGCTCATTTATTGGCGCCAGAGGTCCGCGCGAGAGAAGATGTATTCCTGGCGGGAATCTATACCCAATTTACAGACTCGGCATATTGGGATGGACCGTTTACGCTGCCAATTACGGGTACCATCGTCAGCGCTCCCTACGGAGATAGTCGTTCATACAATCAAGGTCCGGTGGAGATCTTTCACACAGGTATCGATTTTGTAGGACCGATTGGAACCCCCATCTATGCCCCAGCTGCAGGGAAAGTTATCTACAGCGATACCCTCCAGCTTCGGGGGAATACACTGATCCTCGACCATGGGCTGGGATTAATGAGTGGCTACTATCATTTATCGTCGATTCATGTCGAAATAGGTGATGTTGTGGAAGAAGGCCAGCATATCGCCGACGGGGGTTCAACTGGTTTATCCAGTGGTCCACACCTTCACTGGGACGTCCGAATTATGAACTCAGCGGTCGATGGCATGCAATGGATTGAGGAGGATCTCGCCCAAAGCGTTCCCAGATAGTTACCCAACGTGCGATAGGGAGTTGACCAGAGGAGATCGTCTTCGACGGGTGTTGCAGCGAAGTGCTCCCTTGGTATAATTTTGACTTGTGACCAGACCCCATTGTGAGTCCTCAAAAAGAATACCAATATACAGGAGATTTCATTGAACCATTCCGAGACCCAGTCGCTTGAATACTGGGTGAGTGATCTTGTCATTACCGACGCCGACGTCGAGCAAATCTATAACCACTTCCTGGAAGCTGAAAAGCCGCAGCTGGCTGGCCAGATATCTGAGGTAATAATCAATTACCGGGTGTCTGAAGAGAGAAATCGCATAAAGCAGCTGCTGACCGGTCGGACGCTTTACCAGCCGGTGGCAGGTTATGAAGTTGGCGATGAGCTGGTCTTTCCGGCCCTCCGTTTTGCCGCAGGTACGGTTCAGTCAGTTCGTGAAGGTTACGATCCCAGTTATGGCAAGTATGATGTTGTAGCCGTCGAAATCGATGCCAAGACCCGTGAATTTGCCTCCAATCTGGCAGGTGAACACAAGCTAAACATTGAGAATGGTGATGGTTATGACCCCTTTGAAGATGTAGATCTGGACGACATCAGAGCCAGATACGGCGCCTCAGTGACCAAAGTGGTCGTAGACGCCTTGAGCGAAAAGGACGAGTTTGTCCGTGTGGAAGGTAAGTGGTTCGTCAAAGATCTAATGGCGGATGTGAACATAGGTCACTTGCATCTGGCTGAGGCGGTATTGGATATGAATGAAGGGGGACCGCTACGGACCGAAGAGATCATCGTCCACCTTGACTTGGACGAGGGGCTGGACAACGAAGTCCGTATATTCTCCTTAAATTATGCGCTATCGGAAGATAATCGTTTCGACGAAGTCGGACCGCCAGGTAACATCGACTGGTTCTTGCGTAAAGCCGAGCCGGATGCCGTGCATATTGTGCCCGAGCGGCTACGATACACCCCCCATGCCTTTGATCGGGATCAGCTAACCCCGCAATTACTTTTGCTGGAGCGCGAGCTTGACGATGAGTGGTCTGACTTAGAACCACCTCAATCGGCCCAACCTACAATCCTGGCCCTTACTTATCCGCACCGCAGGGCGGGGACGTTACCCCTGAGTTCGAGGAACCGGCCGTTGTTCCCAATAGGAGCCTCGCGAAGGCAACGAGTCATTCTAATCGACGAACAGACTGAAGAGGAAATCGTTGCTTGGGTAGTGCGGGAAGGTCGATATATTTACGGATTAAGCGAGTGGTATTCGAACCACAGTATACCGGTTGGAGGATTCATTACCCTAAAACCGGGTCCAGAATCCGGCCGTGTTTTGATTGATTTTGACCGGCGACGACCGAAACGCGAGTGGGTGCGCCTGGCAACAATCGAGGATAACCAGCTGAAGTTCGAGTTAGAGCGCCGCAGTGTTGGCTGTGGCTACGACGATCTGCTCATAGTTGGCACCGACTTCGTGGGTGCGGTCGATTCACTCGCGAGACGATTGGGAGCCAATAATAAAACGCTGACCTCCATTCTGATAGGGATCTTTCCCACGCTGGCCAAACTCAATCCCCAGGAAACGGTTCATACGAAGACACTTTACAGCGCCATTAACATGATCCGGCGCGTTCCACCAGGACCACTATTTGCCGAGTTAATCAAGCACCCAGCTTTGCAGCCTGTAGGAGACCATTACTGGCAATACGATGCCAGTCGCCCGAAATAAGAAATCAGTTGTTATGGATCCATTTGCCTTAAAAGTTACGCCAATTAAACCGATTACGAACCAGAGTTCTCCCGGCGTAGTTTATCGCGGGTACCTGGTGAACGTTTATTCTTGTTATCTGAATACTGGCCTGGTAAGCGAAGCCATATCGCAGGAGTCATTGTGAGCAGACCCCGTCCCAAAATAAGTCCATCGCAGGTGAAACGCCCGACCATCGATACCAAGTTTCACATCGATTTCGACTGGTGGGATAGATCGGAACTGGATCTAAAAACCTATCTCTTTAGCCGGCTGGATTTTGGAGACGAGTCGTCGCTCGACATGGGTGTCGAGCAAGTTGATCTGGTGGACGCGGAGACGGGCGAGGTGAGGATAGTTGACGGCTTTCAATACGCGCTTCAGACGTATTTTAGCCAACTGCCAGAAGAGTTTGTGCGCCACACCTCACTGGTGGACGCTGTATTTTACGTGTTGCTGGCAAATGCCAATAGACCGATGACCGCAGGGGAGCTCTTCGAATGGATTGGCCGTGAACCTGCCGTAATTCTGAAGACCCTATCTGGACACCGGATCTACCAGGGCATCCGGCCGGTTTATGAAGACGGAAAGTAAGGGGCTCGTCAAACAGACAGCCAATCACTTTATGGAAGTCACCGTAAAACTGCACGGCGTTCTTCGCCGGCATCGTCCAGGGGAAATCGAAGGCGCCCCGCACCATCCCTTTACTATGGAGTTACCATCAGTCTCCACAGTTGACGATCTTGGGGCAAACCTAAGCCTTGGCCATACTATTAGTTTCGTTGTCGCCGTGAATGGCGAGGCGGCTGAATTGGCGACCGCACTCCACCAGGGTGATGTCGTCTACTTTTTCCCGCCAGCTGCAGGGGGTTAGTACATGCAGGTATTTATTGCCGGGGTGATGCAAGGATCTCGGAACGACCGCCTTATCGATAAACAAGATTACCGACAGCTCATCGCTACGGCGCTGGAGAAACACGTGCCCGATGTGGTGATCATCGATCCGTTTCGGCTGAACCCGGACAGTGTTAGCTACGATAGCGATAAGGCCCGCGAGACATTTAAGACTAATACGGCCAAGGCGGCCGACGCCGATGTGTTGATCGCCTACTTGCCTACTGCCAGCATGGGAACGGCCATAGAAATGTGGACGGCCTTCAGTGCAGACCGGTACATCATCGTCGTAAGCCCGCTGGTGCATAACTGGGTCATCCAAGTCACGGCCGACGAGGTGCTGCCCGACCTGGACAGCTTGATCTCCGCAATCGAAGACGGCCGGTTTCACAAAGGCCTGATGAAATAGCTACCGTCAGACGTCAGCCCTATTGCCTTAACCCAAAATTGCACGACTCTAATCGCACCACCAACCGATCCCCAGTCCCCGCTCGCGCAGCGGTCGCCGCGACATCCCTAATCGCTACTCCTCATTGACGCCCACCGATTCGCCAGCGCGGATACCAGCCGTAAATTGTAGTGCTGCCTCCTGTAGTCCCAGGCGCCTGCCTACCATTCGTTGTTAGCGAAGATAAATATTGTTCGCCACGCAGGGCTGGTAGTCCGGTGAGGGAGGGAATGATGGCGGTGTTCTGGGCTTTTTTTGATAACCACTTGGGCCGGTCGTTTTTTCTACCGCGAGCCTGCGTGGTAGCTAAACCTGCATTGGTACGTTCTCGGATAATGTCTCGTTCAAATTCAGCCAGTGCGGCAAACAGATGAAAGGTAAACTTTCCATGCGGCGTCGTTGTATCAATATGATCGTGCAAGCTGGTTAATCCAGCGCCCTTCTCATTTATTTCAGTGACCAACCCAACCAGGTCTTTCAGGGAGCGGGCCAGCCGGTCGAGCTTCCAGATGATGATAAGATCCCCTTCCCGCAGCTGCTCCAGCATCTTCTGAAGTTCCGGACGTTCTTTGGTAGTGCCAGTTATTGGCCTTGATAGATTCGCGTGCAGGCTGCCTCTTCCAGAGCATCTATCTGGAGAGATAGGTCCTGGTCTTTGGCGCTGACGCGTGCGTATCCAATCTTCATTGAAATAGTATAATCAAACGGTCCAGTTTCAATAAATTATACATAGAATAATCACACCAGTTTTTTGACTTCATGACATTGGCAGTTGAGGGCACACGTGGCAACTCGGATCGGACCCCCGACCTTTGGTAAAGCGTGCTTAGAGATTGGCTATAGCCGGAGAGGTCGAACACGTTGAGCTAATCTCTCAGGACCCCGACTTAAGTGTCAAAAAATGGGGTCGTTTGACTATACGCTTCTTGATATTGAACCAGAGGAGTTAAGCAGTTGAGCGGTCAACGTCAAATAGAA
>JAUVOB010000161.1 GCA_030599405.1 Chloroflexota bacterium
GAACTCTACCTCTTGCTGGAGGACAATATCGCCGGAATCAAGCCCTTCATCGACGAGATGCACGGTGACACCGCTCGCGTCCTGATTAGCGCTCCTGAATATCCAGAAAAGGGGTGCTGGCCCTCTATGAAAGGGTAACATAGATGGATGGAGATTGATAAATCCATATTCGACACTATCAAGAATATTTTCTGGAAGGCGGAGTGGAAAACAAGCGATACATGCGACGTCAGGTTGAAAGGAGGAAATGGCTTGCCGCAATTCAGCCATCTCGTTTTTCCTTAATGGTATTCCCGGGATTTCGTGATTAGAAGCGCTCTGGAAAATGCTATCACCCAAGAATCGATTAACAAGCGGGAGCTCGGATGGCGAGTCTGGGGCAATGATACCGGTCTGTGGAATTGAAAATTCGCTTACTTGAATCTCAGTGGTGGCCAAAGCGACGCCACAAATATTGATGTTGTGTTCAAGCAAACTGATGAATGCCCGAAGTGACATCTCATTATGCATACCAAGGAAAAGTGTTCGCGGATCAGGATCCTTCATTTAGGGTATCGGGCGACATCCTTGACGTGTCATCGAAAGGCACTATATTCGCATTATAGCTGAACCTCTTGATAGATAGGAACCAATTTAATTCTCTCAAGCTGTAGTTTATATTCAATAGAGTGCTGCCTATGACACGTTTAGTTCATTGCGTTAAATTCAATCGAGAGCTCCCGGGCTTGAACCGTCCACCAATGCCCGGCGAACTGGGCCAACGCATATACGATAATGTATCTGGTCAAGCCTGGCAGATGTGGATGGATCATGTAGTGATCTTGATAAACCACTATGGGCTGAACATGGCCGATCCCAGAGCACAAGAGTTCATCAACGCCCAACTTGAAGATTATTTCTTCGGCGAAGGTGCTCAGATGCCCGATGACTGGGTTCCTGAAGGCCAAGGGGGTAAAGGTGGTCCACCGTCGAAAGGTGTACCAGGACCTTCCGGAAAGGGTGCTCCTGCACCTCCCCAAAAATAGAACGAACAGACCTGGGAATCAAGCCGTCTGCGCGCCCATTCTACCTCTTCAATGGCAGCCTTATCGTTGGAAGCCAATCTTCTCAGGCTCCATCCCAAGCTATACCGTCGGCGATATCACAGGTAATTCCGGAGCAATCACAAACTTCAGTTTCTTTTGAGCGGAACGCAATGCTTCCTCAACGTCGTCCGGTGTGTGACCTCGTGCGAAGATGAATCCCAAATAGCTATCTCCTTCAGGGAGCGGTTTCAGGGAGTAGTTGAGACGCGCGCTGATCTCAACCTTTTCGACCAGGGGCACTGCCTCCGCTTCTGCGCATCCTTCCACTCGCCTCAGGAGTCCCGCACCCGGGATAGGAAGCATCATTACGCCACTGGCCTGATTTTCGCGCTTCAACGAAGCAAATTCCATCCCAAATGCCTGGCGTAAGATCAGCTCTTCAAGGGAGTTTCCAGCCGCGAATCGTAGCGTGTGAGAACATAGGCCGCCGATAGAACGACCCGCCATTTCAATCAGCCAAGGGCCGTCCTTATTGACGCGCAATTCGGCGTGAATCGGACCTTCACGCAATCCAAGGGCCTTGGCCGCGACAATCACGCTCGAGAAGATCGCCTCCTGAATATCTGGAGACAACCTGGAGGGTGTGATGTAGATCGTTTCTTCGAAGTAAGGGCCATCTAAAGGATCGGGTTTGTCGAACAGTGCCAGCACTGTAAGCTCTCCATTGTCAAGGATACATTCTAGCGCGACCTCGAATCCCGGTACGAAATCCTCAACCAGAATCGATTTGGAATCACTTCCAGGATCTAGGTGTGAAAGAAGGCGTACTAGCCGTCGTGCGGCGGATACGAATTCATCTTGGTTATTGGCCCGGATTACGCCGCGACTGCCGGATAGGGACAATGGTTTGACAACACATGGATATGAGATCGACTTAGCGATTTCGAGAAGAGATTGCTCATCTAAGTTTTCAGAGAACGTGTGCAGCTTGAAATTCGGAGAATTTACCGGGCACGCTTGAAGCAGCTGTCGCATCCGGTACTTATCCCGGGCCGCGCTTGCCGCCTCAGGGCTGTTGTGTGGAAGTCCTAAGGATTCATTGGCGATAGCTGCGAGAAGCGTTCCGGTATCATCAACTGATACGATCGCCCCTAGAGGATGATCCATGTCGTAAGCGCGTATAGACGCGATTGACTTTTCGACATCATTGTAGTTGAGGCCAAGCGGGTAATTCCAATAATCGGCGAGATGCTCCTGCATATCTATCGCCTTAACAATCTCAATACCCAACCTATCGGCGGCTTCGATAAAAGCCCCGGTTCGATAGGATCTTGAGGTCAATAAAAGGAGAACCCTGCGGGGAAGGGCCTCGCGTCGATTGGCGCCGTTGCTGTTAATCATAATTCCTTATTCTACCAACGCATCTACGGATTGGCATTGATGGTAAAAACAAAAAGCCGGGTCGCTGACTTCCACGACCCGGCTTTTTCAATTCGCCAGCTTTATTCTACCCTTCTATGTTATCCATTCAGTGAGCAGCGTGATCCCCAGAACCGTTTCCGT
This sequence comes from Chloroflexota bacterium, assembly GCA_030599405.1. Lineage (GTDB taxonomy): Bacteria > Chloroflexota > Anaerolineae > Promineifilales > Promineifilaceae > UBA11865. The sequence continues at coordinate 2,589 of JAUVOB010000161.1, forward strand.
TTGATACGGTAGGTAAGGCTATTTTGGGTCCATTTCTTCCTGAGACGCCTTCAACCGAGAATGGTGGTTCTTTGCCTTCAAGTAGAGCGACTTCTAGCACCTCATCAAGATGGCTAACGCAAATAAGTTCGATATCTTTGCGGATTCGCTCCGGCAATTCAGGGATATCTTTGGCGTTATCGTCTGGTAATATCACCTTTTTTATTCCCGCACGATGAGCTGCAATAGTCTTTGATTTTAAACCCCCGATTTGCAGAGCCTTTCCTCTTAACGTCACCTCGCCAGTCATGGCGACGTCTCTACGTACGGGACGTCTCGTAAAGGCTGAGACAATCGCCGTTGCCATGGCTAAACCGGCGCTTGGTCCATCCTTAGGCGTCGCACCCGCAGGAACGTGTATATGAATATCGGCCTGGTCGAAGACGAGGGGATCTAACCCAAGATCGCGGGCGTGTGCCCGAGCGTATGTTATCGCTGCCTGAGCTGACTCCTGCATGACTTCGCCAAGGGATCCAGTGAGCTGAACTTTGCCAGTACCTTCGCTGAGACCGACCTCGATGGACAGAATATCGCCACCGAAGCTGCTTACCGCCAGACCAGTCGCGACACCGATTTCATCCCGTTCTTCGGCGACTCCATATGTAAATTTCTCGGGCCCAAGATACTCGGCTACATCTTCGAAGGTCACTACAAAAGGACCTTCCTTATCGCTGACCACCATAACGGCCAGCTTTCGAATCACCGTGCCAATGCTACGTTCCAGTTGCCTTACGCCTGCCTCTCTAGTGTAATGGCGTATCATCCTCAGTAATGCCTCATCCTGGAACTCAACGTTCGTCTCCGATATGCCATGACCGTCGAGTTGCTTGCCAATCAGGTATCCCTGGGCGATGGCCATTTTTTCATCTTCAATATATCCGGGCATATTGATGCTTTCCATTCGATCGAGAAGAGCTGGTGGTATGGTCGCTGTCTGGTTTGAGGTTGTAATAAATACGACCTGGCTTAAATCGAAAGGGACCTCGAGATAATGGTCCGAAAAGCTGTGGTTCTGTTCAGGATCAAGGACCTCCAACAGGGCTGAGCTCGGATCTCCGCGCCAGTCACTGCCGACCTTATCGATCTCGTCCAGGACGATAACTGGATTCCGAGTCTTGACATCGCGCAGTGCCCGAATGATCCGACCTGGGAGCGCTCCGATGTAAGTACGCCTGTGACCGCGGATCTCCGCCTCATCTCGAACACCGCCAAGACTAATGCGAACCATTTTGCGGCCCATGGCTCTGGCTACTGACGTGGCGATGGAAGTTTTGCCAACTCCTGGCGGGCCGTTTAGGTTAACTATGGCGCCTCGCATCTTGTCCCCGGCAAGTTTTCGGACGGCCACATACTCGACGATCCTATCCTTAACGTCTTCGAGGCCATAGTGATCCTCGTCTAAAACCTGTCGCACATGTTCTAGATCAAGATTGTCTTCCGATGTGGACGACCAAGGCAATTCAACGAGCCACTCCAGATAAGTTCTAATCACACTGGCTTCGGCCGAATGGCCACCAACTCGTTCGAGCCGCATGAGCTCGTCCAGAGCGCGTGTCTCAACTTCCTCAGGCATTCCGGCTGCCTGAATCTTCTCTCGCAGATCTATAGACAGCGTCGCCTCGTCTTCACCCAGCTCTTTCTGAATCGCCTTCATCTGTTCGCGGAGTAGATACTCTCGTTGGGCCTGGCTGGCTCCTTCCTGGGCTTCTTGCTGGATTTTCGCTCTCACTTCCGCAATTCGAAGCTCTTTTTCGAGATAGTCACGGACCAATGAAAGACGTTCCACACCGTGCAGCGACTCGAGAAGCTCGGTTTCGAGCGCAAAAGGCATGCTTAGCAAACCGGCAAGATAATCCGAAAGCTCGCCTGCCGTCGTGATTCCCCTCAATGTAGTCATAACCTGCCGGTTCAACTCGCCTAAAGTCTCAGCATACTGTTCAAGATATGCGATAACCTCAGCGATCAGTTCGGTTGCCTCGGCATCAGTTTCTTCTTCGACTTCTTGATAGGTGCCGGTCAAAAAAGGCTCTTGATCAACAAGCTCGTCGAATCTCACGCGTCGGTGAAGTTCCACCAGCATTTGGACTCCTAGATGAGTCGTTCGCAGAACATCGCGCACCGTTGCCAGGATGCCGATGGGCAGAAGATCGTCAGCTTCCGGCTCTTCAATCTCGCTATTTCGCTGAACTAAGCCCAGTATGTCACCACTTCCTTTGTTAGCGGCCTGAGCGGCCGCCAGCGAGCGACGACGACCTATTGAAATGGTTGTGGTTGCGCCGGGATATACAACTCCGCCCCTAAGAGGTACGATTGGCAGCACTTGTTTCTCTGTTGTTTCATCCATCGATTGTTGCTCTCCTA
>JAUVOB010000401.1 GCA_030599405.1 Chloroflexota bacterium
GGACATCCGTTTCAGCATAATATCCAGATACTCGGCCGGTCATTGGTCCTTTTCCTTCAGGGCCTGTTCTATCTCTTAAGGGCATTTCTTACCTCCTTTAGGGGTAACAGATTCAAAAAAGTTTGTACCTAATTGCTGGTCTCTTGTTCGTAAGTTTTCAACAGGCGATCTATTTCATCACGCGTGCGGCGCAAATCATCAATCCAAATAGCCAAGTGCGTCTTGCCCTCAGGCAAGATTTGATACACACGTCGCTGGGGGCCTTGACTGTCATCATCCCATCGAGAACTCACCCAGCCAGATTCTTCCATATAACGCAAGGCACGGTAGACCAGGCTGGGATCAAAGCGATAGCGATCAAAGCCAAATTCAGCTAGATCGTCGAGGAGACTATAACCATGGGCTTCACCCCGAGTTAGCATGAACAACAGGCAAGGCTGCAAAAAGCTCATCACCCGCTGTCGACGTCGCCCTCCTCCCCTTCCTCCTCTTCCTCTTGGCATAATGTCGTTTCTCCTCGCAAATATCAAATTCCTTCCTAAAGGATATATGTCTATTGATGAATTGTCAATAGATAATTCATCCTTATTCTGCAGCCCTGATCGGCTAAGAGAGCCAGGCGCCAACCGTAGTCTTACCGGCCACAGAAACGATGATTGGTTTGGCCTGCCACTCCTCGAATGCCATTTCGGCTACGCCCGATCTCATGACCTCGTGTCAGAGTTAGTGAATCTTTGCCTGACCGTTTTTGAGGACCAGTACTGGTACGCGGGCTTGGGATAGAACACGATGGCTCACACTGCCCAAGAGTAGGCTAACCAGAGCGCCATGGCCACGGGTGCCCATGATGATCAGGTCGCATTTCTGGGAATCTGCTACCCGTAGAATAGCGTCGGCCGGTGGCCCTTCTAATACTTCGACAACCGCCTCTGCACCGGCTTTCCGAAGTTTTTCAGCTGCCTCTTTGGCCACTTTTTCTGATTTAGACATGTTGCTTACTATCCAACGGTCATACCACGGATTCCCGAGCTGACCCGGTACAGGGGGAAAGGTGCTAACCACAAACACCAGCGCCTTATCCTGTATGGCCAGATCCCGGGCATACGCCAACGCCCTTTCGGCGTCCGGGGAGCCGTCCGTTGCCAATAGAATTTTTGTGAACATCAACGTCGTCTCCTGCGCACACGGCCTAAGAGCCTTATACAGTTACTGCAGCAAATGAACGCTTGCCGAGTGCACCATCTTTAACGTAGTTGAAAACGCTCTGGCTGTCATCGGACAGGTGATGATTTCTGGCTCAACAAAACAAGGCCGCTTGGGGCAACCTCTCTCCACACATGTTGAAGGGAGCTACTACATATGATGGATGTTCAGATATATCGAGGAACTTGGCATAGCTATCGGCATAGGCGATGACACCACCAGTGGCTTGGCTCGGGAGTGGGATTGACTTTCATCGATTCGTTGCCGTTTAGATACGCGGTTACTAGAGTCATCAAAAGTGATTTCCGGCTCAAGGTATGCTTGCGCCCACAATGGATTCACGCATGTTGATGGTCGGGTGGCGAATCACCCTCTCAGCGATCTCCTCGAACGAGCTACCGTGATACTCTTCAGTTGCACCCTTGTCACACAATACCGAGAGTTGGGTACCAATTGGGCTACGACCAAGGAGGAAAGCCCCAATCACAGATCCAAAAGCCTATTCAAAAAAGGCCTTCAGCGTCTTTTCCCCATACCCTGTTACCGAAATAAAGTGCTTGGTTAAACCCTATCGAGTACTTACGCAATAATCCAGCCACAATGCAAGGATTTGCCCAAGCGAAACCGATTTATTAGCAACGTCTTTATCTAAATAGTTTGTCGGTTTCGCCTATCTCTGCCCTTCCGCCGGCCGTTTGCCAAAGATCTGGGTGCCGATACGGATCATATTGGCGCCTTCCTCGATGGCCACCAAATGACTATTGATCATGCCCATCGATAGGTGCCGCATCGTTACATTAGGCAAGTACAAACTCTACCTGATGTAGAAGGTGAGAAGCGCCAACATACACCAAGGCCCCAGCGGAAACGGCTAACAAGATCCCTAGGGTTGGTTTGGAGATGCTGTTAATAAAGGAATACGAGACAAGCGCACCCAATGGCGTCGAGAGGCCGGCCGTGGTAACCACACAGGCCAAGGAACTGGCCAGCATGACGATGATAAACGTACTGCCAATCATCGTTCTTACCCCGACAAGCTCCTTGCCATTAGGCCTTACTTGGGTTGCCGTGAACGAATGAGCAGCAGAGGCCGGTCCACTCGCTGCAACACACCCGCGGCGACACTTCCGTAGAATACTCGGAATAAACCGCTCCGGCCGTGACTGGTCATGGCAATAAGATCCGCGTCTTCGCGTATAGCCACGCTAAGGATGGTCTCGACCACCGGGCCATGTTCGACGAATCGATTGGTTTTGATGTTCTTTGCGCGGAATTCACCTCGTAGGCCGGCCAGGTAGGCATTGGCTTCTTCCGTATGTTGCCTTCGCCCTTCAAGATTCAAAC
>JAUVOB010000303.1 GCA_030599405.1 Chloroflexota bacterium
AAGGAGAGATGAGGCCCTATCCTGGAATTACTCGCCGTTCATTTTGCCGGCACCCTGGGGAATCTATAGCTCACAGGAAAACCTGACAATCGGAAGAGATTGTGGTGGGACCGATTCTTGCGCCTGGTTCACCCGGGCATTCTGCCCTTATGACACTCAAGCGTCATTGGCGATGCGCAATATGTGCGGCAGGATCAACTTCGTGAGATCTGCAGTGCCCCTACTATTGAGGTGAACGGGCGAATCTGTGAATTCCCGGGCAGCACCGCTATCCCACAGGTCAAAGTAGTTCCACCCCTGTTCGGCCGCGTACTCTGCCATGAGCTCCCTATATTGGTCGTATGCCCACCGGGGATACCATGCGTTATATCGAAGATCGCTGTTTTTCCCATCGCTTACGAAGATTGGCTCGTTGATGATCAGAACGGGCACATCGCCGGATAGAGTTACTCCGGCAGCAAGCAAATCGATCGCCAGCTCGTCTTCAGTCAGCTGAACCGGGTTCTCGAATTCTCCCCAGCTCAAATCCTCTTCGAAATCCGACCGGCGGGGGGTGAATTCCTCTGGAAATGCCTGGTCAACACCGGTCGCATCCCACGAGAAACCATAGAGCTGCAGACGTAGCAGGTCGGCCAGATCGCGCCGCCGTCCAACCATCGTCTCTTCAAGAAAATTGAGATCGACAAACAGTGGATCATCTGGATCAAGGGCTAAGCCGAATTCTGATATCAGCGATCGAATCCGCTCGGGATTACGTTGCACGAGAGGGGGCACGAGTTGCTTATCCCTGGGAAAAGACTCCAGAGTCACAGGCCAGAGGATCAGATCAGGTTCGTAAGCCAAAGCGGCATCGAGGATGAGCAGGTCTTTTGACAAGGCCATGATGGGATAGCCCAGGTTATAGGCCACTATCCTACGGCCGTCGTTGGTCCGGTAATCGCCACTGTTGATTTGTCCGGCAAGTGTGTCCTCATTCTCGAGTAACCATCCCCAGGTTCCAGAATCCCCGATGACAATCACCCGGAACTCGTCGGATGCTTTGGGAGCGCTAACCTTATGGCTGGACATCATGGCAGGCATATTATTGAGGCTGAGGTTATAGGATTCGGCTGTGTTTTCGCCATAAGGAAGGCGCTCTCTTCCCTCCAAGAGCCAGTTGTATAGAGATAGATGGCCAAGAGAATCCATCGGTTTGAGAGCAGCAAAGACCAGATTTATCAACATGAACAGAACGGCCGCCTTAGCAACAACCCGGCCGATAGCTGCCCATGTCTGCGGCCTGGTCACACGTTCTTTGTAATCAGCCACTTAGAACCTCATCTGCAATCAAAAGCGAAAGACCGCCTACCAACAACTTTGGAATCATCATTTCCAGCCAAAACCAAACATCCGCCCAAAGACGGTTGCCGACTGAGAAATGGATGGTAGGGCAAACCAGACCCAACCGATGGTGACATAGTTAAAAGTGATAAACCAGGTTGCCAGGGTCCAGGCGCGCTTCCTCCATGGCCTCGCACTCAATTCGCGATACCACTTTCGTGTCCTGTCACTCCATACCTTATGGGCGAACAAGGCGATGCCGTGCCAGACACCCCAAATGAAGAAATTGAATGTCAGTCCATGCCAGAGACCAATGATGATCATGGTCGACATTTGGGCGATGAAGACAATGATGATGGACGGTGGGCGCCATGATCGTCGAAGCATCCATCTCGACAAAGGTGTGAAGACATAGAACCGCACCCAATTGCTAAGCGTAATATGCCAACTCTGCCAGAAGGCGGTGATGTTATTCCTCAGATATGGACGGCTGAAATTCTCAGGCAGCTTGACGCCAAATAGGATACCGATGCCGATCGCGATGTCTGAATATCCGCCAAAATCAAGGTAGATACGGAGGGCGAAGCCATAGAGAAGAATCCAGAGTCCCGCGCTTGATTGAGCCTGGGCAGCATTGGTGGCGTTCAGAGAGATGCCTTGCACCAGCAGATCGGCGATTACAAATTTCTTCAGTAGCCCAATTAAAATACGCTCGAACCCCAGAGCGAACCTGGATGGGTCCAGTCCCCACATACGGGGCAATTCTCGATAATCTTTGACATAGCGTTCGGCTCTATCGATAGGTCCAGCCGTATACGAGGGAAAGAAAACAACATAGCTAACGTATTCTCGAAGAGATAGTCTTGGTAATAGACCTGTTTGCCTGTCGCGTAAGGTGTGAAGCAGCCGGAAGGCGACGAAGGAAAAACCGAGCCATTGCAGGTCAATTGGGCCGGCCAAGGAGGTATCTTGGCCCGTGATACTCCGCCAGAATCGACTCAAGCCGGATGATAGGGCCTCGGTCTTCAGCACCACAAAGAGGACGACGATGAAGACAATGAACAAGGACAGCACTTTCCCCGATATCTCGGTCTTACTTTCCTCCCGATCGCCAGATGAGCGACGGCCGAGCATCCAGAAGAAACCGGTGAAAGCAGCTCCGATCAGACCCAAGGCGATCGTGACGGCAAGGGGCGAAGGGGGTCGAGACGATGTTAAACGATATTCGGCGTTTACATAGCGGAAGAAAGTCAGGCCGATCACCAGGACGGCCATAATGGCCAGACTCATCCGGTCTTCGTGCTTTGACTCAGATTGGTCTTGGTCGTCAGGGATCCGGGTCAGCCACCAGGTAAGAATGGTGAGCAGTAAGGTCGCTGTGGGGAGGATGTAGTCGCTGAAACGGATGGGAAGTGGGGGTTGAAGCCAATATATCGCCAGGGTACTTCCGACGAATATGAACCAACCACGCCCACGAGCAGGGATGAACGCGGCGTAGAGAAATGCCGCGACGACGAACACGAGGATAGTCAAAAGATCAAAAGTCATCGACGATCACCACTGCTCCTGATGTAACGCGGAGCGAAGTTTAGAGATCTGCCTGCTTCATCTCCCGCCATACTTCGTCTAGGACCATGAGAATGGTCAGGTTATACAGACCATAACCACGTTGGAGCGATGCAGGTTGGTTGTAATCAAACTCTGATAGGAATGTCAGATGGACGCTGTCTCTTCCCAGTCCCCGGCCTGGCAACGATCCGGCGACAATATCGAAGTCCCACAGGGGAATCTGGTAGGCGGCCGCAATCTGGCGGATCGCATCGTTATTTCGGTTGTCGCCGCCCTCAAATCGATCAGCCTTAGTAGCTAGGATTGGGATAACACCTTCAGTAATGGCGTACTCGACGATTTGCCTCATGCTCCCTTCGAATTTTTCGGCCGATCCAATGTCGTTGGTACCCAGGACGATTATCAGGACGCTTGGGTTA
>JAUVOB010000145.1 GCA_030599405.1 Chloroflexota bacterium
GAAACGGCCGATTCATCGCCACTGATCCCAATTGGGACGGAAATGGGATACGTTTCGGCATCAAAATGTCTGTCGATAGGCGATTGGCCGTCTACCTTCAGGACCTTCAACTCGGGAACCAACTCGTCGAAGGGAATTAGGGTCCAAGAAGGTCGATTGGCCCATAGGGAATCCAGCAGCATTTCGTCCTCCACGATTTGTACGGCGGGTGACGGCGATCCCCAGATCGAGGTGAACATAGCCGAAGTTGACTGATCCACGACCAGCGTTCCTACGGGCGAAGAGCCTGTACGCCAGCCCATCATTACGTCTTCCATGGTAGTGTGATCAGTTACGGTTGCAAATGGCGCGGCGACGGCAAACACCCACTCCGCCAGTGGTGCGCCATCACCAACCGTGATCACTGCGACGCGGAGGCTGTCATCCCCACTTGTTGTCCAGGCATACCTGTCACCGTGAGATAAAGCGATATCCATTGCTTTTGAAGCGATGGTCGATGGAACCGAACTCCGGGCGCTGATGCCAAACTTTGGTTGGGAGGGTATCTCGGTTGGTGGTACTTTCGTAGGTATAGAAGTTGGCAGTACACGGCTGGGAGGAAGAGTGATCATTTTCTCAGGCGATGGGACTAATGTCGCAACTTGTATTACTAGAAGCGGCTTAGTACTTACAATAGGCTCATCGTTGGCGCAGGCAACAAGAATGCCAACCAGGAGAATCACCATTATCGGCAAACTATAGATGACCGTTTTTGTATTATGTAAAGTCATTTAGCGGTAAATTTACGAACTACGGAAATAACGAGCAGGAGTCCTCGCTTAATTTAACAGCTGGACGGCGCATCGAGATCAGCTGCTGATTACATGTATGACGATCTGGAAAGATTGGACAAAATAACATAATGTTGATTAAATGTATTATAAAGCTCTCTGAATTACCAGAACACCCTTTTATTGCCATCTAAACTAGGTAGCATCCAGAAGCTTGTAGAAACATGAACACCAAATGCCGGTTTTGATGGAAGCACCGGCATATTAGGAATATAAAGATGAGTGAGACGAATCTAAGAGATCCCAAACTTTACATCAATCGCGAACTTAGCGCGTTAGCATTCAACCGCCGGGTGCTTAACGAGGCGTATGATGATCGCCACCCTCTTCTGGAACAGGTCAAATTCCTGGCGATTTTCAGCGGGAATATGGATGAGTTCTTCATGGTACGCGTCTCGGGATTGAAACAACAAGTGCTTCTGGGCATCACCGATCGACCGGCGGATGGTCTCACACCTCGCGAACAGCTCGTTAGTATCCACGAAGCGGTAACTTCTATGCAGGCGCAGAAGATGGACTACTGGCGCGATCATGTTAAGGAAGCGCTTGTTGGAGCGGGTATTCATATCCTGGATTATGCTGAACTAAAGAGAAGGCAGAAGCAAAAGGTTAAGGGCTACTTCGAGCGGGAGATTTTCCCAGTCCTCACACCCCTGCTTTTCGATCCCGGGCATCCGTTTCCTCACATCTCAAATCTGAGTATCAACTTGGCCGTTGTAGTCAGAGATCCGGCCTCCGGTGACAGTCATTTTGCCCGGGTTAAGGTTGCCTCTACGCTGCCCAGGTTGATTCCCCTCAATCCTCTCGATCCAGAAGAATTGCTGCCGCCTTCGGTACAGAAGTTTGTCTGGATCGAGCAGGTAATCGCCGCTAATCTCGACCGTCTTTTTCCTGGCATGGAGATAGAAGAAGCCTATCCATTCCGGATAACCAGAAACACTGATATGGAGATCCAGGAAGATGAGGCTGATGATTTGTTGCTCACTATCGAGGAAAGTCTGCGGCGGCGCCATTTCGGCTTTGTGGTACGTTTAGAGGTTGACCAGAGCATGCCGGAGGAGATTTTGGAGATACTGATGTCAAATCTCCAGGTCGGGAGCTTTGACGTCTACAGGATCGACGGCCCTCTTGATTTGAATACACTTTGGCAACTGCACCAACTTGAACGGCCGCAGCTAAAAGATCCAGTATTCCAGCCGGTTCTTCCCCCACCCCTTCGGTCGGAGGATTCGATTTTTAAGATTCTCAAACGCCAGGATGTTCTCCTGCACCACCCGTACGATAGCTTCCTTCCGGTCGTAGATTTTGTGAGGACAGCGGCTGATGACCCCAATGTCCTGGCCATTAAGCAGACTCTGTATCGCGTTGGTCCAAATCCACCCATTGTTCAGGCGCTGATGCGTGCCCGCGAGAACGGGAAACAGGTCTCTGCGCTCGTTGAGCTAAAAGCGCGTTTTGATGAAGAGAGTAACATTGGCTGGGCCAGGGCCTTGGAGCGGGCTGGCGTTCACGTGGTCTATGGTCTGATCGGCTTAAAGACCCATTGCAAGGTCTGCCTTGTGGTACGTCGCGAGCGAGACGGCATTCACCGCTATGTCCATCTCTCTACCGGCAATTACAATACCATCACGGCCAGGATGTATACAGACATAGGACTGATGACTTGCGATGATGAAATCGGAGCCGACGCCTCGGAGTTGTTCAACTACCTGACAGGTTTCTCGAAGCAGGATAACTACCGAAAGTTCCTGGTAGCGCCGGTCAACTTCAGGAAGCATATGCTGGAGTTTATCGAGCGAGAGATCGCGCATGGAGATAAGGGGCGGATCATCATCAAGCTAAACTCGCTAGTGGATGCCAAGATAATAGCTGCACTATACCGGGCTTCACAAGCGGGAGTGCAGATCGACCTTAATGTACGCGGAATTTGCTGTCTGAGACCGGGAATCGAAGGAATCAGCGACAACATTCGCGTGTTGAGCATTGTCGGCCGTTTCCTGGAACATAGCCGAATCTACTACTTCCATAACCTTGGAAAAGCCGACCTCTATGTCGGCAGCGGCGACCTCATGCCCCGCAACATCGACCGGCGAGTGGAGGTGTTATTCCCAATAGAAGATCCTATATTGCGGACGGAGATTTTGGAAAACATCCTCGAGGTATACTTAAAGGACACCGAAAAGGGGCATATCCTCGACGCTGATGGGACCTATAAACCTGTGAAAGAGGGGATGGAAAATCAGGGTGACTTGTTCGGTAGCCAGGAGTGGTTGCTTAACGGCCGTATCACTCTTCAGCGCGCGGTGGAGGAGCCGGTTGCCTTGAGCGACAACGTATAATCCCCAACACGCGTCGGTGTATCGACGGCAATGCAGACACCTTATGTAAACATATATGGCCGATGCCGCGCAGTTTAGTAGTCAATTCTTGCGATAGAGGAGCCCGTAAACTTAATTCCGCTTCAGGACATGCTGATTATGTCAACTGGTAGTTGCTTGGCCTGGCGAGGCGCAAATTTCCGCACACAATCGCACAAAGATGCCACACTTTCGCAAACACTTTGTGGTATTGTATGTTCAGCTTCTTTAATTGTTTCGAGTCTGATCCTAAGGTTTCGGTCCTTTTTAGATAGATCGCGAGTGAACTTTGGAGCAGGTAGTTGATATGGAGAAGTCAGTGTGTCGTCGTGTACAGCTCTGTCTGAAATGGGTAGCCACTCCTTAATACCTTTGTCATTCGTCTGCCAACTAACTGGATTGTTTTTTTGCACAGTCGAGATTGAATAGAGGCCTCCGGTAAACTCGGGGGTCGACGCAACTAATGCCGATAGAACTCATCGCTGGAGCCCTTGGCACAGGTTATTGACTCAGCATCCATTTCCACTTTGGGGAAGGAGGAATGAAGAGATGACTAGCCACAAATACATGCCAATAATAATCTTGCTTGTTTTGATCTTACTGGCTATGGGCTCGAGTATGACCAGCGCCCAATTCGATCCCCAGGATCAGCAGCTCATCTACTTACCGATAATCGATTTAAAGGGCGGCTGGACCGAAGCATGTATCGACTGTCCGCACCGTTTCTGGGACCGGTCCATCAACGGTGCCCAGATCGATTCGACCGACAAGATTCACGTGGCCTACGGAGGTGAGCAGCTATATTACGGTCATCAAGACGATGGCGGGCAATGGGTGATCGAGGTGGTGGACGAGGAACTCTATACCGGGGCAGGCGCGACGCTGGCGTTGGATTCGGCCGATCGACCGCACATCATCTACCGTGACGATTTCAACAATAACTGGAAGTATGCTTTCCAAGACGAGAGCGGCTGGCATATCGAAGGTCTATCGCAGTTATTGTACTCGGACTCCGAACCCATCCTTATCATCGACAGCGCAGAAAACGTCCACCTGGCTTATATTCGAGACTTTAGCGACGCATTGCACTACAGCTATCGTGATGGCGGCTCCTGGCTCAGCACCGTCGTCGATACGAACGCCAGTGACATCTCTATGGCGCTGGACAGCCTAAACCATCCGCACATAAGTTACCACGATAATGGGAACAATCGTCCCAGATATGCTACCTTCGATGGTAAAGATTGGACTACTTTGGTGATAGGAGAATGTGAAGATCATGGGACCGGGACCTCGATTGCCCTGGACGCCGGCGACAGTCCCCATATTACTTTCATAGGGGCGAATGGTGTATTGAAGTATGCATACCAGGATGCAGGTGAGTGGCAAGTTGAAACGGTGACTGCAGAGGTTTATGGGTACCTCGCCAGCGAGTCATCACTGAAGCTGGATCAGTCAGGTGCTCCACACATTGCATATGCAGACATGAGTTATTCATGTGTACGAGTCACTTGTTACGGCGCGCTTCTGTACGCCAATAGGGCTGCCCCAGGTGAATGGAGCCATGGTTACTTCGATTGGCTCGGTTACAACGCACCAGACCCGCATGGTACGTTGTTGCTCGACGCCTCAGACAGCCCGCATGCAATTTACAATGCCGTCAGTAAGCTCCGCGAAGCCACCTTGGATACGAATGACGGGGCGACTATCGACGTATCGACTAGTATTTCGCCCCGTTCTGACATGCTCGTCGACACCGACGATAGGCTTCACGCGAGTTATCTGAAAGGCGGAGAACCAACATATGCCAGAAGAGACGATCACGAATAGATAATTCGATTTACAACTGGTCTGACATCATGGAGTTTTAGAGAAAATACTAGGCTCGTTCTCGGGTCTAAAGATGAAGTTTATTTGGGTTACCGGGAAAGGGAAAGGACATACTGGCTCGCCGCCATCACAGAAGATGGGTGGAGCAAGACGCCCATTCCGGGCATGGAGTTCGTTCGTGACTTTGATATCGCAGTAGACTCAGGTTGCGGCCTTCGTGCCCGCCCTGGATTCCTCAGGCTTTCCTCTTATCGCCTATA
>JAUVOB010000093.1 GCA_030599405.1 Chloroflexota bacterium
CTTATCGGTGTCTAGGAGGAGCACGTTGACGTTTATGTCGCCTTCTTCATGCCCGGCCAACGAACGGTCAGGAGAGACGCGGTTCCAGCTTTGGGAACCTCCGCTCTACACTCGCTTATACGGCGAGTGGTAAAGCGTTGTATGCAGTCGTGCGATTGGCATTTCTGCGTGTGCTTCCAGTTTTTCGAGTTGTGAAGCGTGCTCGGCTTGCAGCCCAGGACCAGCCTTCTCCGTCAAAGCCTGTCATCCCCAGACGACCACATTATATCATATTGACGGTGCTCATTCTATAGGAGTTTGATTAACAAGCAGGCCATCCGACCAAAATCGCCATATCGCAAACTGCGAGCCGAGTTACTGGCATAGTTGGTGCTCGAGTTAGCTTGCTCCGGTAAGCCTGCTGATTTCACTGATCTCCCTTAGTGTAGGTCATAGCGTAGATTCGACAAAAGACAGCCCAAATTTAGTAGCCTTAGTATCGATGCTTTAATGCTTGCCTGCGGTATAATGCCACCATGTTTGAATTTGAAATTGAAGCTATGGATGAGCGGAGTGGCGCCCGCGCCGGGAAATTACATACACCCCACGGAATTATTCATACTCCTATCTTCGCCCCAGTCGGAACTCAGGCAACCGTAAAAGCATTGCGACCATCGGATCTGCGCGAGCTCGGTTCGGAGTTACTGCTCAGCAACACCTATCATCTCTACTTGCGGCCTGGAGACAGGCTTATTCGCGATCTAGGCGGATTACACAGCTTTATGGGATGGGATAGACCGATCCTGACGGATAGCGGAGGATTCCAGGTTTTCAGCCTAAGCAAAAGACGAAAACTGGATGACGATGGGGTAACCTTTCGCTCCCATCTCGATGGATCCAGCCATCGCTTTACTCCAGAGAAGTGCATCGAAATTCAAGAAAACCTCGGTGCGGACATCATCATGGTCTTGGACGAGTGCCCTCCTCCCGATGACCACGATTACGTAAGGGAATCCTTAGCTAGAACACATAGCTGGGCTGAGAGATGTCTTGTGAGACACAAGACATCCGACCAGGCGCTCTTTGGAATCGTTCAGGGCGGAATATTTCCTGATCTCCGGGAAGCAAGCGCCAAATATCTAACGGCTTTGGACTTCCCAGGGTATGCTATCGGCGGTCTGTCAGTTGGAGAAAGCAAGAAAGATATGTATGCGACCCTCGATGTCCTCGACCCATTATTGCCTCAGAGCAAGCCCCGTTATTTGATGGGCGTTGGCGCCGCAGATGACCTTGTGAACGGCGTGCTAAGAGGAATTGACATCTTTGATTGTGTTTTGCCGACCCGTCTGGCCCGGCATGGCGCAGCCATGGTGACAGGAGGTCGATTAAACATGAGTAACGGTCAATTCGCTCATGATCCAGAGCCGATCGATCCCAATTGTACGTGCTATACATGCAGCCATTTCAGCCGCGCCTATATCCGGCACCTGGTGAAGGCCAACGAGATACTCGGCCATATTCTTCTGTCTATGCACAACGTCCACTTTCTAATCGATCTAGTACGAAAGCTTCGATCGGCCGTTTTTACCGGAGACGTTGGCCATTTTGCTGAGAAGTTTCTACAGAATTACGAGCGAATAGAACCAGATAGCATTCTCCTTTAGCAGGGTAATTTCAAGGATTTTGTTGGTGGGCATCATCGAAGCAATCCTCCTAGGTATAATACAGGGGGCGACAGAATTTCTACCGATCTCAAGCTCGGGTCACCTGCTCCTCATCCCCAGTCTCTTCAATCTAGATGAACCAAACCTCAATGCCATCGCCATGGCCCATCAGGGCACTCTTCTGGCCGTCATCGTTTACTTTCGTCTGGACCTGTGGCAGATCATTTCTTCGGTGTATGACGGTATAAAGACGCGCCAACCGCTTGCGACCACTCACGCCCGGCTTGGCTGGTACATTGCCGCGGGCTCCATACCGGCGATCATCGCTGGTCTTCTATTTGAGGATATCCTGGAGAAAGTGCTAACCAATCCTTCAATCGCGGCGGTTTTACTGTTCTGCAACGCGGCCATCCTGGTTCTTGGAGAACGGGCATTGAAAGGTGGAAAGACGCTATCTACCATGGCGCTGCCTGATGCCATGGTCATTGGACTGGCTCAGACTCTTGCTCTGCTTCCGGGCATCTCTCGAAGCGGGGTAACCATGTCAACCGGGCTGGGAAGAAGCTTTGACCGTTCGACAGCAGCCCGCTTTAGCTTTCTGTTGGGCGTACCTGTCATCGCCGGGGCAGGATTACTTGCCGCTCTCGAACTAGCTCGGGCGCCCGATATTGGCGATCAACTGGGATATCTAGCTGCGACCTTTGTCACTGCTTTTATCGTAGGTTATTTGTGCATATACTTCTTGCTTAGGTGGGTCAGACGTCACAGTCTGTACATATTCGCCGTTTACAGTGCCCTGGCAGGTTCGATCTATTTACTGATTGAGTGGGTTCGATGAGATGACAGAGCTTCTTGTTTTTCACAAGTCGCAACCGGATGGATGGTCGCATGAATGACAATAATTCTATTGTCCTTTGTGAGTATTTTGATGGATATTGATTATCCACAAGGAAGGGTGGCTTCTGCCTTTGAGAGTTCGCGATCCGAGATATTCCCAAGCAAAATTCCTTGGTCATCGAGAGGTAATAAACCGGTATAAATGAAACAATGCCTATCGCTATAGGAGATACGATGGAGACAAGAGATTATATCGAGCTAGACGACGAGTATAGCGCCCACAATTATCACCCGCTTGACGTGGTTATTAACCGTGCTGAGGGTGTTTGGGTATATGACGTCGATGGTAACAAGTATTTAGATTGTTTGAGCGCCTATTCTGCGGTAAACCAAGGTCACTGCCATCCCACCATCCTAAAAGCTGCCAGTGAACAGATGCACCGGGTGACACTCACCTCAAGGGCTTTCCGGAACGACCAGATGGGATCATTTCTGAGGGATCTCTGTGAATTAAGCGGATACGAAATGGCCTTGCCTATGAACACCGGTGCTGAAGCCGTAGAGACCGCGATCAAGGCTGCCCGAAAATGGGGCTATCGCGTCAAAGGAGTTCCCAACGATCAAGCAGAGATAATAGTTTGCCATGGTAATTTCCACGGGCGAACAACGACCATAGTTGGATTCTCTTCCGAAGAGTCCTACAAACAGGATTTCGGGCCGTTTACTCCTGGATTCGTAACCATACCATATGGAGACAGTGCTGCACTCGAGAGGGCGATAACGCCAACAACCGTGGCGTTCTTAGTTGAGCCCATCCAAGGTGAGGGCGGCGTGATCATACCCCCGGAAGGGTACCTTAGAGATGTAGCCGAAATTTGCCGCAGGAATAAAGTGTTACTGATCGCGGACGAGATACAAACAGGCCTGGGGCGTACCGGAGCCTTGTTTGCTTGTGATCATGAAAGTGTGCGACCTGACATCGTTGTAGTCGGTAAAGCGTTGAGCGGCGGTTTTTACCCAGTGTCAGCAGCTTTAGCAGATAATGAGATCATGGGTTTATTCCAGCCCGGAGACCACGGAAGCACCTTTGGTGGTAATCCTCTCGGGGCCGCTATAGGTCGGGCTGCCTTAGCCGTGATTACCGATAATGGGCTGGTAGATCAATCCAGAGAGTTGGGCGCTTATTTTAAGGGCCGGCTTGCCAGGGTCGAGAGCGATCATATTAAGGAAGTGCGGGGCCAAGGACTCTTTATTGGCGTTGAACTTCACGTGCCTGCCCGGCGATTTTGTGAAGAATTGCAAGAAAGAGGCATTCTCTGCAAAGAGACTCGCGAAAACGTCATCCGCTTTGCACCACCATTGGTTATAACCAAAGAAGAAATCGATTGGGCCATGACTCATATCGAGCCCGTTCTTATGATGGATTAGCGGCAAGAGGTATAGATCCGAAAGCCAGTCTGGCAAGATTGGTAAGCATAACGTCGCCTGCGCTTATTTGATTCATATTTGATCTTCAACATCGTAGCTGGCATTGAGCACTGAAATTTCTACTCTATCGTTCATTGCCCTGGTCGACCATCATCTTGGTTGGTCGTTGAGGAGATTTCATGGCCAAGATTCCTGACTTTCTGTTACGGGCATTGTACGTCAAGGGCAGCCTGCGAAACACCGATGACGGATTTGAGTTTCAGATGAAGAATGAATTAGATCCAGTCCGAATCATCGGAGCCCGTCCCGTGATGATTGACCGCCGTCCAATTCCATTGGATCAATGCCAGTTCATTCATGGAGAGCACAGAGCCAGGTTCACTGATGTCACACCTGAAAAGTCGGTGCTCATGCGAAAGGGGGAAGCTATCGCAGTCCACGTTTCTGGTACGACTTTGGCAACTGGACGTCGAACTCTGGGTATCGATGTGATCGTAAAAGACTTGGGTCCTGTCCGCTTTAATGTGAGTGATAAGTTAAGTTAACCATCCATGATCATCCAGAGGTTATGTCAAGTATTTAATTGAGATGTCTGTAATTGTTCCAAAATGGGTGAAAGATGCTGTCTTTTACCAGATTTTTCCTGATCGCTTCGCCAAGAGCGATGCGGTAGCCAAGCCAACCAACATCCAACCCTGGGGGTTGCCCCCCACAGCAAGTCATTATCAGGGGGGCGACTTGATGGGAATTGTCGAACGTCTTGATTACCTGACCGACTTGGGTGTCAATGCGTTGTATCTGAACCCTATCTTTCAATCGGCATCAAACCATCGCTACCATACTCATGATTACTTTCGCGTTGATCCGCTATTGGGGGGAGACCAAGCCCTACGAACGCTGATCAAGAAAGCCCACAGCCAAGGTGTTAGAGTTATCCTAGATGGCGTGTTCAATCACGCGAGTCGTGGCTTCTTCCAATTCAACGATATTCTCGAAAGCGGCAATGCGTCACCGTGGCTAGATTGGTTCAAGATCACGGATTGGCCACTCTCGCCATACAACCTTGAAAAGCCAGCTAACTATGAGAGCTGGTGGGATCAACGACAGTTACCAAAGTTCAACACAGATAATGCTGAAGTGCGCGAATTCCTTATGAGCGTGGCGGAATACTGGATCAAAGTATTTGACGTTGACGGTTGGCGTCTAGATGTGCCAGGTGATATCACTTCGGCAGGTTTCTGGGAGGAATTTCGCCGCCGTACGAAAGCTGTGAATTATGACGCGTATTTGGTCGGCGAGATATGGCATGAGGCGCCAGAGTGGTTGATGGGAGATAGATTTGACGCCCTGATGAATTACTCCTTAAGCGAGGCGATCATCGCATTTCTTGCCGGCGACCGAGTTCCGCAAATTTTACTTGAGGGAAAAACCCTGAAACCGTTTCCTCGTATCCAGGCCAAAGAGTTTGGCCGGCGGCTACAGCACCTGCTTGATTTGTACGACTGGGAGGTTACTCAGGTTCAGTTCAATCTGGTTGACAGCCATGATACCCCCCGGCTAATCAGCCTGGCTCGCGGAGATGTCACGACCGTCGAATTGGCTTTGCTCTTACAGATGACTCTCCCTGGAGCACCATGCATTTATTATGGAGATGAAATCGGAATCCGGGGCACCACAGACTATGACTTGCCTTTCAGAGATACCGACGCGCGCTGGCCCTTCCCTTGGCATGAACGTTCACATTGGAACGAAAAATTGCTGGATTACTTCAAGGTTGCCATCAGCCTTCGCCACAAATATCCATCGCTGCGGGGAGGCCGATTTTCGCAAGAACACGCTGAAGGAAGCTGCTTTGTCTTTTCGAGAGGCGGCGGGGGGGAAAGGTTGATCATCGGCTTAAATGCTGGCGAATCGAGCACCGAAATCGAGCTTAATGTTGGAGAATACTTCTCCGACGGTTCGACTCTATCAACCGTCTTCGGACCGACTAGCGAAAGTTACTCGGTTCAAGGGGGTCGACTGACACTGGCGATACCGGCACGAACGGGAGTTGTGCTCGCCCCCGCCAATCAACCAGCCATTTGATCATGCCAGGTTGAGAGCAATCGATTCTCTCGTTCGTAATCTAGTCCTGCGCGCCATTCATGCTCGGTATCTCGGCTATCGGCCCAGGATACCGTATCTTCGATCGTTTCCTCGAGTGGCCGAAAGGTGAGACCGGCCGATATCGCTTTCTGCACATTCGTGGCCAGAAGTCCCGCGCTCTCCTCATCACTCAGCCATAGTGGTAGATCGCTCCATTCCTCCACTTTCGAGTCAGCCAGGA
>JAUVOB010000238.1 GCA_030599405.1 Chloroflexota bacterium
ACGAAGATCGAAGACCTTTTGTACTCAGATGGCTACGTATACGTTGCTGCCGGTAACTCCGGTCTTTGGGTTGTGGATGTAACTGATCTTTATAATCCATCGATGGTCGGGCATATCAACACACCTGGGTATGCACAAGGATTATCCAAAGAAGGGAATGTATTGTTTGTCGCCGACGGCTCTGAAGGGCTTCGTATAATTAGCACGATAGATCCGACTTCACCCATTGAAATCGGATCAGTTCTTCTACCGGCACATTCGTTAGGTGTGACAACGTCAGGGCGCTATGCCTATCTGACCATGGCTCAACGCGGCCTCCAGGTTGTTGACGTCATTAACCCCAGTCTCCCGGCATTATTGGGTAGCTTTGATACACAGGGCCTCGCGCGTGACGTTGTGGTGCGTGATCAATTGGCCTATATCGCTGACGGAGCAGGAGGTCTGCAAATTGTTGACATAAGTGATCCAGAGATGCCCACAGGTATCTCAGGCTTGCTGTTAGCTGGTGTAGCATCGGATCTCGCGCTGGACGGTGATTACGCATATGTCGCGGCCGATAGCGCCGGTTTGAGAATCGTAGATGTATCTGATCCATTCAATCTGAGCGAAGTTGGTTGGCTGAGCTCTTCAAGCCACTCCGTTTCCATAGCTAAATCCAATCATATGGCCTACCTGGCCGATTGGTCTGGCGGACTGCAGCTTGTAGATGTTTCTTCTCCGTCCAATCCTTTCACAGCAAGCAGCTATGAACCCCCTGCCTACACTTGGGGCGGTATAGAGGCGACCGGACGCTACGTGTATGTTGGCGATGATACCGGAATTAAGATAGTCGATATGGTCACACCGAAATTTCCAGTTCTTGTTAGTTGGGAGCGATTAACGTCGGGTAGTGAGAATTTGACCTTGGACAAAGGTCTATTATATGTGGTTAGCGGATACAGCGGACTGTACAGCGTTGATGTAGACAACGTCCAGGATCCTGTCGTGCTTGGTAACTACGACACACCTGGCTTCGCCTCTGACCTATCTCTGAAAAATGACTACGCCTTTGTGGCAGACTTCGATATGGGAGTGCGTACCG
This sequence comes from Chloroflexota bacterium, assembly GCA_030599405.1. GTDB lineage: Bacteria > Chloroflexota > Anaerolineae > Promineifilales > Promineifilaceae > UBA11865. Next base: position 1,082 of record JAUVOB010000238.1, read on the forward strand.
TAGACGTCTCATCCCCGACAAATCCTATCGAAATTGCTGCTCTCCTATTGAAGGGATCCGCCATGGCCGTCGATATCACCGGAGACATTCTGTTCGTTGCTTGTGCCGGTGATGGACTGAGCGTGGTCGATACTCTGACTCCAACAAATCTGACAGAGATTGGCCATTACATCACCACTAACAACGTCCATGATGTAGCAGCAGAGGGCGAATATGTCTACCTAGCTGAGGGCGGAGCCGGACTAACAATTCTGGATGTCTCAACGCCGTCACATCCTTCAGTGATCTCTAGGTTCATGGCTGTTGGATATGCTGTCTCTCTAACAGTTGTCGATGATTACGCCTATGTGTCTGACAGTCGGAGACGGGTACATGTGGTCAATGTGTCTAATCCAGAAGCTCCTGAGGTAGTGGCGATCCGCTTCTTACCAGAAACGAACACCGGTGTATCGATCGCATCTGGTGATGCTTTTCTGGCAAATGGTAGCAGCGGGTTGTATGCATCAGCAGGCGATCTGGGTGCTCAAGGAGAAATCGTTGACCATAATGGCACTCCTATATCGGGCGTTGTTGTAAAAGGTAGCTACGGTCGTATCGATACTTCAGGAAGAGATGGGCATTTCACCGTAGGTGGTTATCTCCCAGGCTCATATGTCCTAACACCGACCCTGCCAGCGAGCGCGTTTCTGCCTGCTACGATGACTCTCGAACTGCCTCAGGGTGAGGAATTCCCGCGGTTTACCATCATCGCTGCTCCAGTGACTGCAACTTTGCATCCAACCGCATCAACAGATATAGGTTTCGATGACGTACAAGGACTGCCAACAGAAATCCATGTTCCGGCAGGCGCAGTTACCAACACCTCGCTCTTGAACGTAACGCCGACATTGAGTCAGGATGGCACTGACAGTATATTTGCCGGCCATGCCGTTATATTAGAGATGAAGGAGGGAATGATGCCCTTCGACCGATTCCTGGAGCCAGTAAGCGTAACAATTTCGTATAGCGATCTTGATATTCGATTTATCACTAGAGAAGAACAGCTCTGGCTCCGATGGTGGGATGGGGTGGATTACCGTGATGCCATAGACTCCTGCACCCCAGCATCGCACTACCAGCGCGATATTAACGCAAATGTCATCTCGGTCTCGGTCTGTCATCGTGGGGAATATGCGTTGATGGGTCCGTCGTTCAGGGTATTCTCACCCTTGATCCACGCGGATAATGACTAGCTGGCCTGAAATTACAGATAGATAGTCCCTGGCTAATCACCGGCGGGAGTTCTGATCTCCAGGTTGAAGGGAGCCAGTTCCTGTTTTAATTCAGGAGCGGCAGGAATACGGATGATGAATGTTGCGCCTTCACCCAGCCGGCTCTCCACCGAGATCTCTCCATCGTGAAGCTCGACAATTTCGCGACAAATCGTCAGACCAAGCCCAGTTCCAGGAGCACTGCTTTCCCGGGCAGCTTGCCCTCTATAGAACCTGTCGAATAGGTGTGGTACCTCGGCTGCTGATATTCCCGGGCCGGTATCAACGACACAGAAGCAAACCGCCGGTTCGCCGTTGAACTGGTCTGGCATCCCTCTCAGCCTTACATGACCGCCCGATTGAGTGTAATTCAATGCATTAACGATCAGGTTAGATAGGACTTGCTCTATCTGGCCTGCGTCGGCTATCATCGGAGGGAGGTTTGTCTGCAGATCGAGGGATAACAAGACATTTTTTGAAATGGCCAGTGTCTGGCTGCTCTCAAAGACTCGTTGGGCCAAATCAGATGCGCTAATCGGCACAAGTTTCGAAGGGATTTTTCCGGTATTAAGGGCCGACAGATCCAAAAGATCTTCGATAATACGTGTCAATCGATCCGCTTCTCGGTCCAGTACCCCGAGATAATTCTCGCGCTTCTCTACTTTACCGCGGCGTAGGAGCATTAGATAGGTCTTGATCGTAGTGAGGGGGGTTTTCATTTCATGAGATACGCTTGAGATTATGTTGGACTTAAGCCTATCCACCTCCTTCAGCTTGGTGATATCAGACTGAACGCCGACATATCCGGTTAGGTGTCCAGATTCGGAACGAATGGGCGTGATGGTCATGCTAACATCACGCGAAGTCCCGTCCTTTCGCCGGAGGATAAGCTCTCCGCACCATTCCTGACCGGAACGAAGTGCCTTCCAGAGATCTTGAGTTATTCTCGAATCATCTTCGTAATTCCAGACCGCCAGAGATTTTCCGATTAACTCATCTGCTTGATATCCGGAAAGCTCGGCCATTTCTGGATTGATATCGAGAATTTCACCTGCTGGATCAGCAAAGAAGATACCTTCCCCTGCTCTATCCAAAATCACCTGTGTTCGGGCTCTCTCTTCGCAGAGCTCGGCCGTTCGCTCCGCAACTTCATCCGCTAAATGATTGGCCTGGAGCTTCAATGCCTCATAATGTCGAATATTTTCGATAACAGGGGCTATTTGATTGGACAACGCTTCCAGAAGCTCAATATCGTCATGCGGATAGAAGTCATCGGGATCACGGCGTCCTAGCAGCCAGATTCCCATAACTTTGTCACGAGTGCGAACGGCGACTGGAAGGAGAACCCACGGCAGATACCCCTTTTCGGCTTCGACAGGAGAGCGATACCGGCCTGACCTTGTCAGCATTCCTTGCAGCTCTTGGTAGCTTGAAGTATTTTGTTCAGCGTCAAGGTTTTCGGTATATAGCTCCATCAGTTTTTCACCGTCAAAGCTGTAA
>JAUVOB010000249.1 GCA_030599405.1 Chloroflexota bacterium
ACCACTCATCCTTCCAGGAACCATGATCGCCTTTGAAGACGCGAAACGACGGGCTGGAGAGGTAGCGGTTGTGGCTCTGAAAAATGGCCGATGCCGAGGTTGTCTCGTTAGTGTATCTGCTAATCAACGTAAGGCTGCTGACGAAGGACAAATGGTCATCTGTGATAGTTGCGGCAGAATCCTTTGTCCTGTTTAGGACTCACCCGACCAGGAACAGCGGAGGAACGACGACCAGCGACCAATCCCCGTCGCCGATCTCAATGGCTCAATTTCTAATCCTCAGATCTGTAAGATTTCTACTTGAGCCAAACTCATATCTACTGGTACACTAGAAGAGCGTAGGCTGATCGCTTGGCAAAGGTCAGTTACAAATCGGGAAGTACACGATAAATTAGCGTACAATTTTATAGAGCAAATCGGTATGACGGTGAATGCCCGCTCGCTCTAGATCGGATTTTCGATAGGTTACGACGCAAATGATCTCCAAAGCAGGAGGACGAGATCGAATGAATCGGAAAATGGCAATCATTGGGAGTGTTTTCGCACTTTCGATAGCCCTGTCATTAATGGCGCAGCCGGCAATTGCTGGGGACTGCTTCTATTATTCCGATGACGTTGGTTTCGTGTGTGACGGCCGAATGGACGCTGCCCCTGAGCAGTTCGAAGAACCTGATTTGCCGGTAGAGAGTTTATTAGACAGAGTCCTCTACGCGTACATGGAGGACAACATCAACATATACCCGGAACCCAATCTTGCGGTTCCGCCGCTTTACAACGTTGGAGAAGGCTTCCTCTATGTGACCATCCACAGTGAAGTTAACGTCGGTGGTCAGCATTGGTATGCCATTAACCCTGGGCAGTACGCACTAGCAGAAGATATTCGCCTAGTGACGGTTTCGGACTTTCACGGAGTAGAGATTTCCGTGCAGCCGGAGCGGCCGTTTGGCTGGATCGTTCAGGACGTGCGGCCCAGCCGAGAGCCGGCCGGTGAACCAGATCCCGAATTTGAGAAACTCCACAGATTGGATTTCTTCCAGGTTTACGACGCCACTATCGACGAAGATGGATGGATATGGTACCACATCGGGGGTAACCAGTGGATCCGGCAGACACAAGTAAGTCTGCTGGACGTCGATAGAGCACCAGAAGAGGTGGGGGACGGTGAATATTGGGTGGAGATCGACCTGTATGAGCAAACTTTCACCGCCTACGAGGGTCCTCGAATGGTCTACGCGGGTCTCATCTCCAGTGGATTAAACCGCTGGCCTACCGAGGAAGGTATATTCCAGGTTTGGAGTCGCCACACGCAGACGCCGATGTCTGGCGCTGAAGGAAAGGTGGACTATTACAATATCGAGGACGTACCCTTTACAATGTATTTCGACCGGCGCAATGAGATAGCCTTGCATGGCGCCTATTGGCACGATCGATACGGATTTAAACACAGTCACGGATGTGTCAATATGCCGGTCAGGGATGCTGAATGGGTCTTCAACTGGTCGGCCAAGGCGTCTACCGACCTCTGGGTCTGGGTCCGTACGTCAGACCCCTCAGGTTACTTTGAGAAATATGGGGATGGAGTGGAAGGCGGGGTACAGTAGTAGCGCCTGAGAGGATATGCAAAGGGTGTAACGCGCTTCTGGTTGCTCTGAATCCGACTCGGTGCCGGCAATAGTACGATAGTCGACTAGTTGTCCTACCTCTGTAATCGATTTAAGTAAGCTCCCCGACCGGTACTTCCGGAATCTACATGTCCCAGGTGGCGTCGCCAAAGAAATCCCCGTGGTCCTTTGCAAGGAACGCTTCGATCAACAGGCGTCTGTCACCTAGCCGGAAGGATGGACCATGTCCGGGGTAGCAAATGGTGTCATCGGGCCAGGGAAGAACGACATCTCGCAACGTTTGTAATGTCGTTCGAAAGCCTGCAGCAGACCAAGTCTTTCCAGGACCGCCATCAAAGATGGTGTCGCCAACAATAACGCGGAGATCATCTACCAGAGCAAAACAAATCTGATCGTTTATATGACCTGGCGCGTAGTAAACGCGTAGGTTGTGATTACCGACGGTGACGACGTCACCATCCTCTAGATGACGATCGGCGGCCATTTCGATACCGTCACTGTGTGGTCCTGAATGAGCCATTACGGGGACATTCAACCGTTTTCGCATTTCGTCCAATTGATCGATGTGATCGATATGTGAATGTGTTATCAATAGTGCTGCAGGAGTCGTATCACCCAGCATATCGCTTAGCACATCAGGATCTGCGCCGGGATCGATGAGCACGCTATCTGATGTAGTTGGACAAACCAGGGCGTAAGCATTCATCGGCCATGGCCCTACTTCCCTCATTCTCAGTTCTAATCGTTTATGGTTCATTTTGCTCAAATCCGTGGTGGCTGAATAGGCTTACGACGGCCAGGCATAATCATGCAGGAGTATGTAAAAATGGATCAGTTGGATGCCTATTAAGGAGGAGCGATTCGATGTCCATCCCTCACGCGCTTTTACCGGCCGACCCCAACCGCGCCGCCGAAAGCGGCCGACATCTCATCATAGATGGCGACGATATTCGCTTCATCGCCCTGGAAGAAGTTGCCGTTTGCACCGAGCGCTAACCTCGACAGTACATCTTCATCGGCGTCACTTCCATAGGCGATGGAGAACACGGTCGAATCGTTCGCCTTCGCCATGTCGATAAGGGCCTGGTCGAAGGCGTAACGATAGCTGTATGTATCCACGCCATCGGTCAGTACAACCAAGGCGTTTGAGTAGTTGGGTGACGTGGTGTCGCCGATGATCAACGCGCCTTCCCCTATGGCGTCGTACAGGGCCGTATCCCCGTTTGCATCTAGACGCTCTATGGCGTCGATGATTACATCTCGGGCTGGTCCGACCTCTTGGTGGTTCGCAAGCAATTGAAGTTCGTGGGAGAAAGCGATGATCGTGATGAGGTCATCGTCTCCCATTTGTTCGACAAACTGAACCGCAGCTTGCCTCATATTCTTGATCTTACTGCCGTCCATGCTGCCGGAAACATCGAGAAGCATGACCAGATTGACATCCTTTCTTGCCGATTGCCACAGATCTTGGGCGGCATATAGACTGTCCACGGTTGGGGGAGAAAATACGATTTCAGGTTGGCTCAAATCGACACCGTATGTTTCATCAAGCGGCGGACCCACCTTAACTCCGGGGCTAACCGGCCGTAAACCATTGGCTACGGCCAACTGTTGGGCTTCTTCACTTAGTAAATAATCACGGAAGTCATTCGCCGCGTCACTTGCCGTGCCTCCCAATTCATCGTTTATGCAGGCCGGGTGCGTTGCCACGAAGGTTCCTTCCAACGGGTAAATGGGCACGATCCTGCCGTTCCCATTTGTTACTACGTCGCTCTCGTACATGACTCCCGCACCCAGGTATTGCACGCCACGATCGGCCATCGTCCTGCCGAGGTCGCCCGTGCTGGTGCTGAACGTTGAGACGGCCGTCTCAAAGGCGCTTACTGAAGCCTGTACGATAGGTTGTTGGATGTCTTCTGCGGTAACGGCTTCGGTTTTGGACTGAGCAGCCTGGACGATGGCCAACAGGGTACCTGTACCACTGCCCGAGAGTCCCGGGTGGGTATGTCCAAGGCGCAGGGAATCCCCGTATTCGCCGCCACTATAGTAGCTCCAAGCAGATGGATCGGCCGCCAAGCTCCCTATGTCTAGCCAGCCTAAAGGCAAGCCAGGCCAGCCG
>JAUVOB010000357.1 GCA_030599405.1 Chloroflexota bacterium
CATTGGTGTAACGTATATATTCGCTGGTGGTAAGGTAATGCTAGGAAAGATAATGGACTATTACGTGATCGACTGGCTTCCGATCTACAACTTCATTGTTGGCATAATATCCGTCTTCTTCGCAATCATCATCTGGAAAGGCAGCAATATCGTTCTGCCAGTCGCTATCGCTATACTCGCCAGTCACTCTACGGTGATGCTGGTTTTACTGACTGCTTATCGAGATGTGGTTGCCCCAGACAGTATCAAGGCAATGACCGTCAGAATAGTTGCCTGGATAATTATCATAGTCCTGATGATTATCCAGACACGTAGAGACATAAGCATAACCACTTAGTCCCGACTTTGAACACTTCCCGGAATTCAATAAGGAAACAAGTCTCGATATCAAAGCACAAAATACGAGTATGCACTCGGGAAATTCGACCATCCATTGGCAATGCTGCCAACTTTTCTCGCTGTTTAAATCGAATTAACGCATAGAACGGCTCGATTTGCATGTCAAGCGGTTCGAGTCTTCTTAGCGCCCGCACCAGAGCCTCGCCTACTAACTGCCCGCTGATCTTCAATAAGCTAGTAAGGTACCGTTTCTATGACCCTCTGAACCACCTTAGATTCGTCGATCTGTGGTCTTGACGATAGGGGCTACTTTACATCTTGTTAAATTCTCGATTGAGTTTCGGTGGTTATCTGCTTATACTGTACGGATAGCATCAACTGGATAGTCGATTCCTTTGTGGTTGGATTTCATCGAATCGGCCCTGTGACACATTACTCTGGACGATGAGGTCCACCTCCTCACTCAAAACATGATTGACAAGAACCTTGGACCATACGAGCTAATTGGCGAAATCGGCAAAGGGGGAATGGCGACGGTTTACCGTGCCTACCAACCTAGCATGGATCGTTTCGTAGCGATCAAAATCATCAACCAATCTGTGTTGGATGATGAAGAGGTGCGCGAACGCTTTCAACGCGAGGCGCGACTCATCGCCAGATTGGAACACCCGCACATCCTTCCAGTCTACGACTTTGACGGCACGCATGAACAACCCTATATCGTCATGCGATATCTGGAAGGAGGCACTCTAAAAGATGTCCTCAATCAGGGGAATCTGCCATTCGACGAGATAACCTTTATCTTACTTCAAATTGGCCCGGCCCTTGATTATGCCCACCGGCAAGGCATAGTCCATCGGGACATAAAACCATCCAATGTCCTGATCGATCTTGAAGGAAATGTTTTAGTCATGGATTTCGGGATCGCTCGCGTTGTTGGGCCGGCAGCAAATCGGCAAGGTTTGACGGCAAAAGGGGTATCCATCGGCACACCGGATTACATGGCCCCCGAGCAAATAATGGGTCTAACTGATCTCGATCACCGGGCAGATGTTTACTCGTTAGGCGTTATGGTCTTTCAAATGACGACGGGTCAATTGCCGTTTGCGGGTGACGCCCCAATGTCTACCATGTTGATGCACCTGCGAGAACCGGTACCAAACGCATCTGAGATCAATCCAGAGCTCCCATCTTCTTTGGATGATGTGTTGAAACGGGCAATGGCCAAAGAACCGGCAGACCGTTACGATTCCGCCCAGGTGCTGACGGCTGCCGTTACATCGGTCTTGGGTGGATTAGCCACTACCACTCCATCCAAGCTCAAAATGGCTGCCCAAGAATCAGCCATTATCCAGCGCCGGCGCCTTTCCGGTGAAACCTCCACTCCAGTCCGGGCGGAAACGAGAACCACACCTAGCGAGGAAAACCGATCGATAACCGCGATTTATGCCAACGCCGCAGAATTCACCGAAATAATCGAACTGATAGAGGGTCCAGAGGCCGCACGCGAAGCCATGTTGGAGCTTAAGTCAGACGTCGCAGAGTGCGTCGATCAGAATGGCGGGTTGGTCTTTAACCAGGGCGAACACGATATCTTGGCATTGTGGGGAGCAATTGTCGCCAGGGAAGATGACGCCGAGAGAGCCGTGCAAACCGCCCTTGAAATTCGCAAGTCTATCAACCATCGTGTCACCGGATTCCTCAGCGAAGAGGAGCCAGTACCCGTTCGGATTGGCGTTAATAGTGGGCTTGCATTACTTTCTCTCGCGGAGGATACAGGAACTTTCACAGCGAGCGGGGCCACGATTAGCTTGGCGAGCCGGGTCGCGGATAATGCCGACGGCCTCGTTCTGATAACGCATGACACTTTTCGCCAGGTACAGGGCATATTTGAGATTGAGCCAGATACGCCAATACGAATGAGACAAATCGGTGGGCGAGCCTTCGTCGATACCTACCGTGTTTATGAACAAAAACCACGGCCGTTCAGGTTAAAACCACGGGGGATTGAGGGCGTTGAAACCCGCATGATCGGCCGGCGGGCAGAACTTGAACAACTTCAGAAAGCTTTTTTCAACGCGGTAGAGGAATCAGAGACACAGATGGTTACGGTCGTAGGTGATCCCGGTGTTGGCAAATCAAGGCTTCTATATGAATTCGCATCATGGGCGGAATTGAGACCCGAGATGTACTTCATATTTCGCGTGCGATCGACACCGGCAATGACGAACAGGCCGCTCGCCCTGTGGCGCGATTTGCTCTCCTTTCGCTTCGAGATCTTGGATGATGATCCGCCGAAAATAGTCCGTGAAAAAATGGAAGCCGGCATATCTGACCTGATCGGCGAGGAGCCAGAGATGGCTCACTTGTTGGGTCATTTAGCAGGCTTTGACTATCCAGAGGATCTGGATATCAGTGAAGATCCGAAAGACATCGCCAACCGGGCAAAAAGGGCAGCGGTGAGTTTCTTCCACCGGCTGACACAGGTCGATCCCGTCGTTCTCCAACTCGATGATATA
>JAUVOB010000140.1 GCA_030599405.1 Chloroflexota bacterium
ATCTCAGATCTCCAGTTGCCTGTGGCGATCTGATTTCTGACTAGCTGGTACAGCGCTCGATTCACCGCAACTTCGAGGTCGAATTCGGCGCCGATCTGTACAACCATCCCATTGATTGACTCGATCTCTGTTGGAGCTCCTCGAGCGATGTCTTGGGCCATCGACGAACGGTTTGTGGCTGTCGCATCTGCGACATCAACAATTCTGTTCGAGGCATTTGCATATGGCAATCGAATGCCTTGGGCTTCCGCGACAGCCGCTGTTTCTTCAGCCGCCCGGCACATCACGGTTCGGGCAATCTCGTCCCTTGATAGGAAACCGTTGCGTACCTGAAGTAATGCAGATAGAGGATTGATTCCGGAGTTGATAGCCAATTTCCCCCAAACGAGACCATCCAAATCCGCTGTAAGCCGTGTTTCGAAGCCGGAACGCCGAAAAAGACCGGCCATCTTCACAAGCCGTTCTTCTGTTACCGGCGTTGTCCCTAAATAGGTTGTTCCGATACCTGTGTGCAATGTTCGACCGGGACCGGTGATCATGGCTCCTTCTGATGTCACCCCCATGGCAGAACGGGATTCGCCTACCCTATCAACCAATATTCCGAAATGACCCAGCCCGTTTTGAAGCGTTACCGCCAATCCGTCAGGGGCAAGAATTTCCCTGGCCGTGTCAGCCGCTCGTACTGTTTGCCAGCCTTTGACCAGAATGATGGCGTACTGACAGGGACCCCCGACAGAATCGTACTCACCCACCGCTAGGGTATGGTTAGTCTGATTGCCTTCGATATCTGTCAGAACCAACCCGGTTTCCTCAATCGCTGAAAGCTGTTCTTTCCAGCTTCCGACGATTGTTACCGCGGCACTGGAGGATAACCGTGCTGCGAATAAGCTGCCCATAGCGCCGCTTCCTATCACGGCGATATTTGTCAACAATTCCTCGTCCATCTACTCAAAAGCCATAAACGCACCGCTTCGTGGTCCTCGGCAGCTATTATGCGAATTCATCTGGTTAGCTTTCAAGGGACTTCAAAAAGGAGTCTAGTTCAGTGTCATCAATAGCGTAGGTATGTTCGGCTGAGGGGAAGTCGCCTTTGTGAACCTCATCGGCGAATGTCGTTAATGCGTCCTGAATTATCTGTCCTGCGTTCGCGTATTGCTTGACGAATCTCGGTGTGAAGCGATCGAAGAGTCCAACAAGATCGTGATAGACGAGTACTTGCCCATCACATTTCGCACCGGCGCCGATACCGATAGTCGGAATGTGCAGGCGCCTGGATATGATCTCGGCTACTGGTTCTGGGACGGCCTCAAGGACGATCGAGAAGCAGCCCGTATCTTCTAGAATGATGGCGTCCTCTAGTAATCGAGAAGCATCCTTGGCAGTTTTTCCTTGCACCTTATATCCACCTAGTTTAGACACGGATTGGGGTGTGAGACCGATATGGCCCATGACCGGAATGCCAGCATCCACGATAGCCCGGACAGTGCCGGCTACCTCCCTACCTCCCTCGAGCTTGACCGCTTCCATCATTCCTTCTTTCAAAAATCGACCTGCGTTTCGAATACCTTCGGCGATGTCGGCCTGGTATGACATAAACGGCATGTCTCCTACGAGGAAGGCAATTCGCGCTCCGCGTGCAACAGCTCGACAGTGGTGGAGCATATCATCCATGGTGACAGGCACGGTACTATCTAGGCCAAGCATCACCATACCAAGTGAGTCGCCGACGAGGACAATGTCAATTGAGGCATTGTCCACAAGCAAGGCAGAGGAGTAATCGTAAGCGGTAAGCATGGTAATGAGCTTTCCCTGGGATTTTCGACCGGCAAGATCTAGGATCGATACCTTGCGTCGTTCCGGTGAATCATGGCCCGTTGTTTTGTTGGACACGATTATCACTCCTTCTAGATTCAGTTGGTTCAATTAGTCGACTGAAAAACTGTCCGGCAAGCAAACTATATTATACAGGAAAGGACCAGTGAGCCCGGTCACGTTAGCGAAACCCTCAAGTAGATCTGTTCCCGTTCTTGCATCTGGCATCGATTCGTTATTCAGAATACCGATCATCAAAAGTACAGAGTTCCGGATCTCTGTCGTTTTCTAACTAAACCGTTCGAAGAGATGTAAAATGGCATAGGGTAAATCTTTGAATTGGGAATTGATCCTTTCGTTTCTCTAGAAGCCGAGTATCCCCTGACCACGCAGATCTGCATAGCAACGTCTTTTTCGAGCATACATCGGATGATAAAAAAGCGTACATTCTAGGGAAGGTTCCAATGAAAGACCATGAGGATGCCTTTGGACATGCCCTCCATGATTATTTCCAGGGGAGGGGAGCTCAGATTATCATCGAACGCGATGATGGGAACCTTGATGTATCTGGTGATCCGGCGATCTATTTCCGAGATTACGACGAATGGGACGAGTACGAGCGGGAGGCGATGAATGCTGTGAGCGGTCGTGTTCTTGACTTGGGCAGCGGCGCTGGAAGACACTCGCTGTATCTGCAAGATCGTGGGCATGATGTGGTTGCCCTGGATAATTCTCCCCTGGCGATAGAGGTCGCTAAACGTCGTGGTGTTCGCAAAACGGCCTTAATGCCGGTAACCCAAGTAAGCTCAAGGCTGGGGGTTTTTGACACCATCATCATGATGGGAAATAATTTCGGACTTCTAGCCGATAAGCGAAGAGCAAAGTGGTTGCTTCGCCGATTCTACAAAATGACATCCAGCGAAGCCAGAATAGTTGCCACAAGTCTCAACCCCCGATTGACCGATGACCCGCTTCATCTTGCCTATCACGACAGAAATCGACGACGTGGTCGAATGATCGGTCAGGTGCGAATTCGCGTCAGATATCGGAATTTGAAGGGACTTTGGTTTGATTACTTGTTAGTCTCCAGAGAGGAGATGGAAGAGATAAGCAATAGTGCGGGATGGATGATTAGTAAGATCTTCGAGTCTGAAGGTCCCGTATATGTAGCGATTATTGAAAAGGCCGAGTAACGAAGGCAAACAAGAAAGAGAGTTGATAAACCGCCCTTTTTAAGAAGATTCGCGCCTTATCCCGCAATGAGTGAAACCGTCTCTATGCTCCCTAGCTTAACCATGATAATGTGGTATTTTAGATCTTAGCATCTTGCACCATATCGAGATGTTGATTTTTTCTTCGTTGGTCGGGATAGTTCTAGGATTAAGCTGAATATTTGGCTATGACCTTGCCATCTTTAGAGACATTTGTTGCTTACACAACCGTCTGTTTTTCCATATCCGGGGCCTTGATCGCCGCATTGTGGATCAGCTTAATAATCTGGACCTTCCGGGATATGCGAAATCGATCGCGCGATCCATTCGCCCAAATTCTGGCTGCCCTGGTTGTCGCCCTCCTGCCGATTGTAGGGTTGGTGATATACCTCATACTGCGACCACCCGAGACGCTTGCCGAAGCGTACGAAAGAGCTCTAGAAGAAGAGGCGTTATTGCAGGAAATCGAAGAACGACCTGCATGTCCGGGATGTTCGCGCACTGTGGATCCACATTGGATCTTGTGCCCCCATTGCCATACCCGTCTTCGAAGAGCTTGCACAGACTGCAATGCCTTGCTGGAACTGCAGTGGAGTATCTGCCCCTATTGTGGAAACGAACATGCCGATCCCTATCATGTTGGTCCACCCATCGTGCTCGCCGATGAATCGCCGGGCGAAGAGATAATTGAGCCGGTTGACGACGATCTTGATTCCGATGATTTTCTGGATCAAGAATCGTCTGAAAACGAAATCGGGGAACCAGACCCGGATCTGGTCGAAATCAAGTTATCGTCCTTCGACGACGACCTAGACTCCGAGTAATTCTTTCCGACTTAGATCCAACAGTTCTAGATCCTAATTCATGATTCCTAGGAATCTCGATTCATTGAATGGACGAAGACGGTAGCCTACTCGATGATAACGCCGCTAAAATCCTGTTCAGGTTTGGGATATTGAGGATCCAGAGTTTTGAGAGTATCAACCAAAACCCGTCCTACAGCTAGATTGCGGTACCATTTCTGGTCTGCTGGAACTACGTACCAGGGAGCCCATGGGGTAGTAGTTTTCGATATCATTTCCTCGATCGCGGCTGCGTAATCATCCCATAACTTGCGCTTCTCTAGATCGTCGAGAGAGAATTTCCAGTTTTTATCCGGCTCATCAAGTCTTGCCTGAAACCGCTGTTTCTGTTCATCGCTCGAGATATGTAGATAAAACTTCAGGATCGTAGTCCCTGATTCCGCGAGAGTCTTCTCGAACGCGTTGATATGAGCATAGCGCGGCCTCCAAATCTCTTCCGGGACGATATCGTGGACTCGTACGACAAGAACATCTTCGTAGTGTGACCGGTTGAAGACGCCAATCATTCCTTTGGCAGGCACGGCTTTGTGAATCCTCCAAAGGAAATCACGGGCAAGTTCATGGCGAGTCGGTACCTTGAAAGATGTAACCTGTACACCTTGTGGATTGACCCCCTTGAAGACCCGCCTGATCGTCCCATCCTTACCACCGGCATCCATCGCCTGCAGTACAACAAGCAATTTCCTTGTCCCATCTGCATAAAGGCGGCGCTGGTATTCGATCAATTCATCGCGGAGAGCGCGGAACTCAACCTCAGCAGATTCCCGGTCATCATGGAATTGATGAGCCGTTGTGGGGAACTCACTAAGGGTGATTGTCTGGTTTGGATTCAGACGGTGATTGGTGGACATGTCTAAACCATCCTTCGTTTATGAAACACTCGGTAACTGATCCTTTAGACGGCATGTTAAGCAAATTCTCCAACTAGTCTAATCTGAATTGAGTTAAGTGAATATTAGCACAGCTATTTGACATGTTGTTAAGATGGAATAAAATGCTTCGGATTTCCCAGTTAATCCATCTTGAATATTCTCATATCTAGTCGTGGTACGCGAGCAGCTTTGTCGTTGACCTGTTCGTCATAGTAAATGTTGTGGAGCGAGTTGAAATATGCGTGTACTTGATCTGACGGTCTATGAGACGATTGCGATCTGGGGCGTTTTGGCAGTAGCCATCCTCGGACTTCTATACGCAGTATTCCTGCGGAGTCAAATCTTACGCTATGATAAGGGCACGCTTAAGATGCAGGAAATATGGGGGGCGATCAAGACAGGGGCTGATACCTATTTAAGCAGTCAGGCAAGACGCATTCTGCCTCTCGTAGCAATCCTGACCATCGCCTTGTTCCTGAGTGTGTTTATTGTTCCACCGTCTCCAGAGGCATTACACCGCTTCGCGAGCTTGGACGAAGATACCATTAAGATTATTGTCGGTGTCTCCAGGGCGGCCG
>JAUVOB010000178.1 GCA_030599405.1 Chloroflexota bacterium
CGCTCGCCAGTCACGAACAATCTGCAAAAGATCCTTCAACACCAGGTCAATTATCTTCATGGTTTCTCCGGTGAAAGCGTACCCGGTTTAATAACCGGGATGGTTCTCTCAACCCGTTGCCGTCCTTTTACCGCTAAGCAAACCTCTTTCTCATCTGATGCTGGCCGATAAAGGTAAATGCCAGGGTCCAGATCATTATCCCGCCAAATACGGGCAGCATCTCTTGGACTGTCGCCCCATCCATAGCCAAGGTTAGATTTCGCATGGCCCAGCCCTGGGGGACGATGAGCGAAACGATCTTTAGCGCTTCCGGTTGGTTGGGTACGCCGGCGGTAAACACTGGTATCAGGCCGAGCATGCCCGTCATCGTCAATACGCCACCAAATATGACCCCTCCCTGGCGCGTGTTTTTCATCATCGACACCAGGAACAACCCCGTAGCTGCGGCGATTAGGATAATTCCAAGCGCCGCCAGAAGCACAGACGCGGGAGCTCCCCAGTCGACATTCATGACCAAGGCGCCGAATGAGAGAAGAACTGTGATCTGAATAGTCAATGTGATGACGCCAGCCAAAGCTTTCCCTCCGAGAATTGTACGGTGGCTTGTAGGCGTCGTGAAGAGACGGGCTAACGTTCCTCTCTCCTCTTCTGAAAGTATCGTCTCCATGGCGGCGGCGGCTGTGTAGAAAGCGAAGAAGACCATCATACCGCCCATAATAATGCCCACGATCTCGCTTAACAGATTCGATTCCTCGTCCGCGCCGGGGAGAGGTTGGACCGATACGAAAACGATCTCACCGCCACCAGACCCATCTTGTTGCGAAAACGCGGCCGTAAACTCTTCAACTATTTCCTGAACAAGCGTCGCATTAAGGGCTAGACCTGCGGCACCTAGTTGCCCCATGGTGACATCCATACCTATCTTAGCCGCATCGAAATTGTCCAATATCTGGCCAATGATGGCTTCGACGATCAAGGGACTGATGGTCAAGGTCGGATCCCGGTACAGTTCAACATCAGACGTTACTCCGGGCTGGATTAGAGAATCCGTGAAATTCGTTGGAAGGATGACAGCCACGCCGGCTTCCTGATTGTCAACGGTTGACCGTGCGCTTTCTACGCTGGCGGATTCCGTCACTTCCATCAATCCGGCAAATACATCTGATTGCAACAGTTGAACCAGTACTTCGCCCATGGATCCTGACTCTTCGATCCCGGGAGAGCCGCCTGGCTCCTCGTTGCCAACCGCGAGGGAGGGCACAACCTGGTTTGGCAAGCGCCCCTCATCCAAGTTAACGATGATGACGCTGATGGTCGGCAATTGAAAACCCTCATCATCACTCGCGCCGCCAAACATGATCATAAAAAGAAGGGATATGCCGATCGGAACGACGAACATGAAAAAGAATATCGTCCTGTTCCGGCTCGACTGAATAAGATCTTTTATAGTTATGTCTAGTAATTTCATTGGTCTTACTCGTTGGCAGATGATTCAGGCCAGTACCCGGCATTCAGTAAAAATCTCTGAACCGGTTTTGCACCTTCTACAGCCCTATAGGTCATCGACTGGACCATTCTTCGCCCATCGGCATAGGAACTCAGTTCTTCCTAATCCCTCAATTCTCGGCCCGTCAAATGCAGGAAAACGGTCTCGAGGTTAGGTTCTTGTATCTCAACCGATGTGATCCGCAACCCGGCCGAGGTCGCGACCTCAAACACTTCCGGCAACACCCTATTGCTGTCATCAACCAGCAAGCACGCCGTGCCGTCCGTGGCCGATACTTGGCTGACGCCTTCTAACTCAAGCCAATTATCCAGCACAGATTCTGGTTCGTGGCTTAGGTGAAGATCGATACGATCCTGTTCGCCGACAATCTCAACCAGCTCCTCATGGGTTCCGGTCGCGATGAGCTTCCCCTCATCCATAATGGCTATGTGGTTTGAAAGCTCCTGGGCCTCCTCCATGTAGTGGGTGGTATAGAGCACGGAAATCCCTTCTCGATTAAGATCCTTCACGCCGTCAAGGATGTGGCGTCTGCTTTGGGGATCGATGCCTACCGTCGGTTCATCCATAATGATGAGAGGCGGCTTGTGGAGCAAGGCGATGGCGAGATTGACCCGCCGCTTCATCCCACCCGAATATTTCCCGACCCGCTCCTTTTGCCGTTCTATCAATCCAACCAGATCTAGAACCTCATCAACGCGTTGTTTCAGAGGTGAACCACGCATTCCATACATCTTTCCCCAGAAGATGAGGTTTTCCCTTGCAGATAGATCCTCGTACAGAGCGATCTCTTGGGGAACTACACCAATGGCAGCTTTTACGTCCCGCGGATTATCGGTAACAGAATGACCCATGACCCAAGCATCCCCACGATCAGGCTGGAGTAAACAGGCTAGTACAGAGATGGTTGTACTTTTACCAGCGCCATTTGGTCCCAATAGGCTGAAGATTTCCCCTCGTTCAGTGGTAAAGGAAATCCCATCAACGGCTTTTGTGTCGCCAAAGTGGCGGTAGAGCCCCTCAACTCGAATAGCGACGTCATTCATATTCCACTCCTAAGATCACGAGGCAATGTAGATTCGGCCAACAATCTTTCTAGCCTACGTCGAGCATTGAATTCGAGTACCCTATAAGGTGGACCAGGATCCGAAAATAATCGCCATTTGTCCAACTTTATGTTAAGCTGATCGTCAATTCGGTATATACCTTCTAAACCGGCTGGCAAGCGTGAGAAAGGGATTCATCGAGACAGAGAATCCCCTCGCCTTCCTTCAGTGATCCATTCGAATGATATCACAATGAGCCATTCATACGAACCGAATTACTTGGGCAAACATCTTCCGATTTAGCGAAATCGATTCTGTGTGCGATTCGGGTGCCGGGCCGTGAACCTCATGAGGTTCACGGTTCCTCACGGGTCAAATCATCACCTCCGCTGTCTCGCGCTTGAGATATCTCGAATTGCCATTTTTCTCTATTAGCAGACCTCGCTATCTTGCCGCTGGATGTCTTAACCAACCATTTCGGCCCCACAAGGTGAACGTAGCTTACAGTTACCATGCTTCTGGCGACAACAGTTCGACGAATCGATGCGGCGATCTTCTTTCTATCAGCGGTGTCTTCGGTAGCTACTTCGGCGACCACGGCTATCAGCTCCGTACCCTCCCGTTCGTCGGCAACGCCAAAGGCAACTGCTCGACCTGCGTGAATACCCGGAACCTCGTTGACGATGGCTTCTATATCCTGGGGATAGATATTCTTTCCCGCGTTAATAATCAGGTCTTTCGAGCGACCGATGATAAATACTTCACCATCAGCCAGGTAACCGATGTCACCGGTCAAGAACCAGCCGCTCTTGAAAGGTTTGAGATCGGGCCGGCGGTAGTATCCGCTAAGCATGCAATCGCTTCGGACCGCCAGTTCGCCCACGTTCCTTTCGGATTGCCCTTCACCTACTTCGTCCACAACCTTGATATTTGTCCCCTTGATCGGCGGTCCGCAGGAAACCTTGATTTCCATATCGGGATGGTCTGTTTTTACCGGATGGGCAAGCCTGGCCTCTTCCAGGATCTTGCGGTTTATTATGTCAAGTTTCGGTGCCTGGCCTGGAGCTGTTTGAGTCACACCAAAGGTATTTTCTGCCATGGCGTAGCTCACCGACAGCATTTCTTCGCTCAAACCCTGCTCCTCAAAACGTCCGAGGAACAGAGCATGGCTATCGTGATACACGGGCTCCGAACAGTTTATGAACATCCTCATAGAGGTGACGGACAATTCTTCGGTGTCTCGCCTCCTGATCCGGCGCGCGCAGTGGTTATAGGCGAAATTTGGCATCCAACAGAGGGTCCCCTTGTGTTCATGAATAGCCCTAAAAAGAATTGCAGGATGCTGCACCCAATCAAAAGGTGAAATCAGGACCAGCGGGACTCCCTGAAATAGGGGTAAAACGAAGCCCGCGATTAATCCCATATCATGGTACAAGGGAAGCCAGCTAACGATGACGTCGTCCTCATCAAGGCTAATCGCCTCCCCATAATTGGCTAGCTGGTTTAGTACGGACCGGTGAGAGAGGGCTACGCCCTTCTGCAAACCTGTTGTGCCGCTGGAGTGCTGTAAGAAGGCGATCTCGTCAGGATGAGGCGCTTGAGGCTTGATAGTTATATCTGCGTCGTTGTCTCTCTTCTCTAACTCTCCCGATCCAAACACGTCACAAGGGACCTCTCTTGCCAGCACTGGAGCAAATTCATCGGTGGTCAGAACTGCTTTCACACCCGAAAGGCGGACTAGTTCAGCCATTCCACGCATGTAGATCTCCGGATCGAGTTTCTCAGTCAAAGTGGGGAACATGGACGGTATGGCCCCAGCCAATATCGCCCCCCAGAAAGAGAAAATGCTTTCTAGATTCTGGGTATGGGCGATGACGACCAGGTCCTTCGGTTTAATACCCAGCCGCCTTAGCCGGCGCGAATAAGCGCTGACAGCGTCAACAAATGCGGATCGGGATACGTGTATCGCCCGGCGGCCGGTCTCAACAAAGATGATCGCGTCCCGATCTTCTGCCGAAGCATCTAAAACTACCGCGTCCAAAAGAGTTTGGGCGTTATGGCGATTTAACGGAGTTAACATATTTGGAGGTGCCAGTCGTTAGCATCGATTGGGGAAAAATGATCGGCAATGTCAGGATATAATAGTGACCTTTATGCGGAGATGTCCCGGCGCTTAGGCTGTGTATAACCTATATCTTCGCCCAGTCGATTATCACCTAGAACAAGCGAAGGGCCAGTGAAAGATTGATTTCGCCGCCCACTC
>JAUVOB010000411.1 GCA_030599405.1 Chloroflexota bacterium
CTAACTCGGTACCCCGGTCATCAGACCTCTCCATTATAACCGGATCAGAGTGAACCACCTCATATCGACCGTCGGGTTTCATTATTACGGCGACGACAATGATGGGCACATCGGTTTTCAAGGCTAACAATATGTGATGTAAAGGCAGAGA
The DNA here is from genome assembly GCA_030599405.1 of Chloroflexota bacterium. Classification (GTDB taxonomy): domain Bacteria; phylum Chloroflexota; class Anaerolineae; order Promineifilales; family Promineifilaceae; genus UBA11865. Next base: position 152 of record JAUVOB010000411.1, read on the forward strand.
CGCTGGACGGCCAAAAAAACTGATCGGGTGCTTTGATCCCTCGATCGGCCGGTCGATAGCAGTTAAGACGATACCACCTTCGTTAAGGAGTCGCCTAGCCCTTCTCATCGTCTCAAGGGATGTCGGAACAATTTCCATCCCGGAGTCTCGACGAATCTGATTCTGCCACCTGTATCCACCTCCTGGTTGTGGAAGGGCAAGAGCCAATGCGTCAAGCTCAGAACCAGAGGTCGCTTGTCCAACGAAATCAAAATTGCTTAAGTGCGGACCAACCAGAATGATTCCCTTTTTCTGCTTTGTTATGTTATCCAGCATCTCCCTGGCTTCAGTTCCAATGACGACTAATCGCTGAATCGCCTCTTCATTTTGAAAATAATGGTAAGTGTCATAGAGACAATGTGCTGTGTGCCTCAAGGTATTGGTAACCGCGGTCTCTAACTCCTCGGCCGACATCTTTTCGCCATGGGCGACAAACTGATTGATTCGTGCCGCTTGGATCAGTTTCAGGTTTTTTCTCGACGAAACTTGATCAGCCAAAATGCGGGCAAAGGGATAGCCTGCCACCGGAGGTAGAATCCTGGCGAAGGCCAGGGTGAAGCCTACTCCAAAACGACTATTAATGACCCTCTGGAAACTGATACCCATCACAACGCCTTCATAAACTGAGATTTCATCGACCTAGTATGCATAATAAGAATAACCTTGCGCTGAGCCGAAATCGATGACAAACATGGATGCTGGTGCGGGCATTAGAACCGATTTTACGCTAATCGTCTAATACCACCATTGCGGGTTCAGTGTACTTGAACAGGGTTCTTGATTGCACCTCGCTCATGCAAAGGAGCATCATACCCCTTATCCCACCCCTTCGGAGGCCGGTCCTTTTCAATTTTTACAGCTGTATTCTTGTAGTCAGGTATCTTCGCGCGCTCATCGACGCGATCTAATGTCAGGAGATTCGCCGCTGCCTCAGCAAAATGGAACGGGATAAAGATAGTACCTACCGGGGATCGTTCAGTTAAAAGGGCACGAAGGATTATCTTCCCTCTTCTCGAACTAACGCTAATCCAATCCCCTGTTTGAACCTCCAAACCTTCGGCATCCTTTGGGTTAATCTCGCAGACTGCTTCGGGATATGCATCTTCAAGGCTCGAACGCCCCGTCATCGTGCTTCCACTCCAGTGGTAGAGGACACGACCCGTGGATAGATTAAGAGGGTAATCCTCGTCCGTTTGCTCCGAGCTTGTTCCATATTCAACCGACCAGAACTTTCCTCTTCCTCTTGGAAATTCATCAGAAAACAGGTACGGAGTTCCAGGGTGATCGGCGCTCGGACATGGCCAATGGACACCACCTTCTTTTTCCAACCGCTGGTAGTCGATGCCAAAGAAGTCTGGCGTCAACTGTCTCATTTCTTCCCAAATCGCTTCCGGGTCCGCATAATCAAAACCAGCGCTAAGAGACAGGTCAAAGCGATCCTCGATACGTCTCCCAAGATCGCACAAGATCGTCCAATCAGGTCGGGCGGATCCAACCGGTTTCACGGCCGCTCTACAGCGTTGAACTCTCCTATCGGTGTTGGTAAACGTACCGTCTTTTTCAGCAAAACTGGTAGCCGGAAGAATGACGTCGGCGAGCTCGCCAGTCTCATTAATGAAAATATCCTGACATACGAGGAATTCCAGCCGCTCTAGTGCCTGCCGCGCATGCTCTTGGTTGGGCTCGCTCATCATGGGATTTTCACCGAGCACAAACATCCCACGTACGGTTCCCAAAGAAGCGCCAGAGATCATCTCCGTTGCTGTTAGCCCAGGGTTCGGATTAAGATCCGCCCCCCAGAACTCTTCAAATCTGCGTCTGATTTCTGAGTCATCTACTGGCTGGTAGGCCGTGAAAACATTGGGAAGTCCTCCACTGTCTGAGCAACCTTGAACGTTATTCTGACCACGCAATGGATTGAGTCCGGTACCCGGTTTCCCGACGTGCCCACACAGAAGAGCTAAATTGACAAGGGCCAGGGTGTTATCAGTACCGTGCGTACTCTGGCTGATACCCATTCCCAAATAAATTGACGCCGCTTCAGCTTTGGCGTAAATAACCGCTGCCTGTTCTATTAAATCAGCCGGCACGCCGCTAATTGTCTCAGCCCACTCCGGTGTGTATTCGGCCGCAGTCTCCAGGAACTTATTGAATCCTTCGGTGCGCTTAGTTATAAACTCCGAATCATAAAGCTGTTCGCGAACTATTACATTTGCCATCGCTTGAA
>JAUVOB010000297.1 GCA_030599405.1 Chloroflexota bacterium
TCATATCATGCGAAGTAAGCCGCTGTCAGGTGTCATTTGTCATGAATTGGGCAAACAACTCGCCGGCTCATCAGAAAAAGCGAGATCCAATGCTGGCGAAGTTTGGGAGCTATTCGACAAAGATTCCTGCTGTTCCACAAGGCGATCTGGAATCACTTGGATCGCGCGCCATAAACTTTTCCAGAACGACCATCTGTTGCGAGTACAAGAATCGTTCCGCTAGCTTATAAGTCCGACGCTGGGATCGCTGAATTCAGGTAGCCCACCCCATCGTATCGCCCAACCAATCACAAACAAAGTAGCGATTAAGTATCCAATCCAGAAGAAAGCCAGTAAGGGCTGCTGTCTGAAATGTCCCCTGCCCCAAATCAAGCCGGCGATGGTCACGATGACGGCGAAGGGGATTCCGACAAGAGCCGTTTGCCCTTCGACGATGATCAGGAAGAATGTGAATCCATATAGGAAACCGGAGACGCCTTCCAGCCACAACGAAGACCTCTCGTCTGTAAATGGATAACGCCATTGTCGCCAGATGAGCAGCGCCGATAAACCGATGACGCCAATATGCCACATATAATGGCTAAGTTGCTCGTCATAGAAGTGGGTCAATTCATTGGCGTCAACACCTGCTGCGTCGGAAAGCAGGTGGCCAATGGAGTTTGCCACCAGGTGCATCCCCTGCCCCTCTACCCAGAGAGCCGCCAGGACCATGAAGACCACACCCTCCACTTTACCGGGCCCCTCATCGCGGCCGATCCAGAACATCAACCAATAAAGGGGGATGAGCACTAATGGTGTGATCAGATCGACGATGTCTCCGTTCTTTATCAGGTCGTACAAGCCGAATTGGCCGCTAAACATCGCCGGAGAGATGAAGAAAAATACAAAAGCGATAGCAAAGACTATGATAAGGCGTTTAAGCTGTTTCATTATCTGCTCCTGTTAGGTCCACAAGTACTCAGCACGACTGGTAATCGGCGGGATGCTATCATCGGACTGGCATCCACTACCTATGATGTACTCTCCTCTGCCACTAGATCCTTTCTCAACACCTTGCCCACGGCCGATTTGGGCAGGCTATCACGGAATTCAATACGCCGGGGCACCTTGTAGGCTGCCAACTCCTGCTTGCAGTATGCGCGAAGTTCGTCAACTGTGAGCTGGCTGCCGTCGTTTAATACGACCCACGCTTTAACCGCTTCACCCTGGTACGCATCGGGCACACCGGCAACTCCCACCTCGGCCACGGCCGGATGGGTGGCGATTACCTCTTCGACCTCCCGTGGCCAAACCTGAAAGCCACTGGGTTTGATCAGGTCCTTTTTGCGGTCGACTAAGTAGAGATAGCCGTCCTCATCCAGGTAGCCCAGGTCCCCGGTAAAGAGCCAGCCATCGCGGACAGTTTCAGCCGTCGCCTCCGGTCTTTCCCAGTAGCTAATCATGATTTGCGGCGCGTTCATGATGATCTCCCCTACTTCTCCAGCAACTAGCGTTTCCGTCCCGAGATCGGCGTCGACAATGCGTACATTTACATCGGGTAGGGGGATTCCAATGGCTCCCGGTTTGTATTCGCCGTTCACCGGAGTGATTACCGAGGCAATAACGGACTCGGTCAGTCCATAGGCCTCGACAATCCGACCTTTCGTTAGCTCTTCAAATCGATTCTTGGTCTCCAGCATGAGGGGCGCGGCGCCGCATATGCATACTTTAAACGATGAGAAGTCGACCTTACCGGCCTTGACGGCCGGATGTTTAAGAAGAGCAATGAACAATGTCGGCACACCACTCAAATAGGCAGGTTTCACTTCATGAATGGTGTCAATCAGGTCGTCCAGATCACGCGGATTTGGAATTAGTGCCATTATCTGCTTGCCGACCAGGGCGACTGGCAAAACGCCCACATTGCCGTAAGTGTGAAACATGGGCATTAGAAAAACTGTCACATCATTCCAGTCATCCTTCATGTTTCCTGTCCAGGAGTGGACCTGCATCCCAGTTGCCAGAAGGCCACGATGAGAGGATAGCGCTGCTTTTGCCCGGCCTGTTGTGCCACCTGTGAACATGAGAAGGGCTGGATCATCGGGGTTAACAGATACATCCGGCCGGATCGGCTCCCCATGTCTGATGGGTTTGTACGTTTCAAGCAAATCAGACAACCACTGATCTCCCCGCTGTAATTTGATTCTATGTCCTTCCCTTCTCTCCCTGAATAGGGTGAAAAGAAAGCGGGAGAATGGTGGTAGGTATTCCTTGATATTAGTGACGATAACCTTGTCGATGCTCGTCTTTGCTTGAATCGCCTTGAGCTTATTATAAAAGAGTGTTAGCACGACGGCAGTCGTAGCTCCTGTCTCTGTCAAACAATGTTCTAACTCGTGTTCGGTATACCGTGGATTGAGGGGGGATACGATGGCGCCGGCTTTCCAAGCGCCTAGCTCACAGATCAAGAACTGGGGGCAGTTTGGCATCAGGATCGCCAGGCGTTCGCCCTTTTCAAATCCCTGGTCCACCAGAGCATTGGCGAAGATGTCGCTCAGCTGATCCAGATCAGCCCACGTCATCCACGCTCCCTTGAAATAGGCAGCCGGGTGGTTGGGTCGCTGGCTCGCATTGTCGGCTACTACGTCAAAGAGGGTTTTATCAGGGTAGGGCTGCAAGGTTTGGGGAACTCCGGCGTCGTAAGAGCTCAACCAGGGTTTGTTTGTCATGAATCACCTCGCTATTGAGACGAAAACCGGTAGATGGACCCTCGGTAAGAGTCAACCAGCGGCCCGTATGGAACGGTTGACTCACGATATCTCTGGTCAGTTACGAGAATGCGATTGCTCTGTGAATGCAACGATGACCTCCGGGCAGTTCTTAAGATTCATTATAGCAAGGTCATTGTGCGAAAGTGTGGCAAGTTTGTGCGACTTTCTGCGCTGTGCGAACTTATGCGTTGTACGAACAGAGTTCGCCGATCGATTTTACCCATTCGGCTCTGCGTCGCGTCGCTTCTTCCACCCAACTATCTGGCAGCCCATGTGACAGAACACGAGGTTGGTTAAGAGATTGCTGCTTCAGTTTACTCTATCTGTGGGAGGGGGGTCAACGGCAGGCTGGACCTCTCGTCTATGAAACTCACTGGGCAAGCATCATGATGAGTAACGCCGCTAGAGCGCCCGTCGTAGCAAGGCGCTCTGGATTTACACCACTGGCGTATACATCCGGCAGGTTGTTCTCGTCAGCCAGACGCCAGTTTACCAGGAGGACTGGGATTCCTGATTGGCTGAATGTAAAGTGGTCGCTTTCCGATATGAGGTCGGACAGAATGATCTTCTCCCCAAGGAGGTTGGCAGCGATTTCTGCA
>JAUVOB010000077.1 GCA_030599405.1 Chloroflexota bacterium
ATCACGTTGGGAATTTCACCACTGTTTGACCCGATCACCGCGACTTCGCATGACATCGCCTCGATAAGAATGCGGCCAAACTGCTCCTTCCAGTTGGGCAGCGTTCGTGATGGCACAACTAGAACATCTAACTGCCCTAGGTACGCAGGCATGTCGTCCGAGGGGACGCTCCCGTCAAAGAGAACCCTGTCTTCTATGCCATAGTTGTGGGCGAGCTGTTCCAGCCCTGGGCGCTGTGGTCCGTCGCCGGCGATGTGCAATCGCCAGATGCCTGGCAGTTCGGCTACCGCCTCGAGAAGAAGGTCTATACCTTTCTCTGGCACCAACCTACGCGCCGCCGAGCCAATCACAAACGCCCGTCCCATATCTCTACGCTCTGTGGCCCGGAAAATGTCCGGCCGAACGCCGAATTGTGGTATGACCTCAGATGGACCCTCGTACCCCTTTTCACGCCAGACCTTCACCGAAGCGTCGTTGCCCACAATGGCAAAATCGACCATTTTTAAGACCTGTTTCTCCATCAGACTGAAAGGAAATGGGTAACTCTTTTTGATGTTTTGCCATGAGAAGAAAAGGCTTCTGGCGCCTACTCCGCGGGCGTGACGGACGCCTAACCAAGTTGCCAGATTGTACGGCTCTTCATCCATGTGAAGGATATCTGGTCGAATGGTCTGCAATCTGTGCTTCAACTTCGGATAATAATGCAGGTGAAACTGTCCGTTCAGCCTTATCGGATCGACTAACAATTGATATCCGCTGGTATGGCTTCGCTCAAGCCGGATTTCCCCTGCTGGATCACGCCACACAGGAGGTACAATCACCACAAGCTCAACATCGTCAAAATTAGCAAGTGCTTCAAGTTTCGTCTGGTATGCTCCGACGAGACATGCCTTGGAAACCATTAATACGCGCATAATTTATCGGGAGACTGCGATAGAATTCAGGTTGTATCCGGTCATAAGATGATTGCTTTATCGCGATTAAAACGCTACCAACCCATCAGCTAATGGTCGCATGTTCGCTGCTAAAAATCAGTGGGTTTTAAGCCAACCGGAGTTGGCAATGTTACCCCTGGTTGGAAACAGCTCCACAACTGCCCATGCCATAGTTTTCGTGCCCTCCTACCCGGTTGACACGGGATCGTATTTTGCTATACTTGCCCTGTTTTGACAACATCGCGTCAGAGTGCAATTGATACGTCTTCAAGCCGTCGCCCATCCGTTAGCGGATGGGCGATATTGGTGTTAGTGATAATCATTGCAGCGGGTCTTCGCTTCTGGCAATTGGGTGACGTCCCACCTGGCCTATATCGGGACGAAGCTGCCAACGGTCTTGATGCACTGGATGTAATTGAGGGGCGCCGAGAGGGAGAAAGCCCATTCTATTTTGCCGCGAATAATGGCCGAGAGCCTCTCTATATTTATCTAACCGCACTCTTCGTTGGCGCGATTGGCCAGTCGACTGAGTCCGTCCGTCTCGGAGCTGCCGTCATCGGTACGATAACGACGGTCTTCCTGTACTTGCTGGCGGAGGTATGGTTCAACAAGCGGGTTGGTATACTTTCCGCCTGGGTTTGGGCAATCACCGTCTGGCCTCTACACCTGAGCCGAATTGGATTGCGACCGATACTCCTGCCAATGATGATGACCATAACCTTGTGGGTGGGAACCCTGGCCTACCGCAGCCAGCGAGAAGGTCATTCGAATAATTGGCTCTGGTTGTTGAGTGGTATTTTCTATGGAGCTAGTTTCTATACTTACCTGGCTGTTCGATTCACTCCTCTATTACTTGCAGCCATAATCGTTTACCTGGTTCTCACCAAGAGACACAAGCCTCTATGGCCCGGAATCTTATGGTTTGCCCTTGGTGCGTTCATTACCCTAATACCGTTGATTCTACTTGCCATCCAGCAGCCTGAGTTGGTCGCCGGTCGTTTAGACCAGGTATCGGTTTTGAATTCCGAGGTTAACGGCGGATCTGTCGTCGCTACACTTTTGGAGAATATCTGGCTAGCTTTAGGCTTGTTTATCGTCAAGGGCGATACCATCATGCGCCATAACCCATCAGGCAGAGCGCTCTTTGACATATTCATGCTAATTCCGTTTTTAATCGGCTTGATATGGTGTTTTCGGAACTGGCGACGACCGGCGGCGGCAACGCTTATCCTCTGGATCGGAATCATGCTTGGTCCCACGATCCTTGCCGAGGACACGCCACATTTCCTGCGCGCTGTAGGGATTTTGCCAGCCGCGGTGATGCTGCCGGCGCTTGGCTTGTCGCAAATATGGTCGTGGTCTAAACTACCGTCCCATTTGGGAAAAGTGCTTGTCATTGGTCTGTCATTGGCAAGCCTCGGTTTAACAATCAAAGATTACTTTGTCGACTACGGTCGGGATGAAGTAACGGGGTACTGGTTCGAAGACGCCGCCAGGTCATTGGCGGAAGAAGTAAATGAAGACACCACCAGCGGAATAATCTATATTGATCGCCGCTACTGGGACGGATGGCCGTCAATCCGATTTCTAGTTAAATCGTTTGATAATATCAGCCTTTACCGGCCGGATGACCTCCCTCCCGAGACAATTAACCAGCCATCTGTTATCTACGCCTGGCCGCACGAGCATTTGGAGCAAACGGCATCAGCCATTATCGCACCAGCAATCGTCAGCGCTGAGGTGGGTGATTTGGCACAAGGTGACCTTGATTCGGAACCTTACCCCATGTACATTCGTTACAATGTACGTGATCCCATTGACTGGCCAAATTTGGCTAGCTTTAACAATGCCATACAATTGCGGTTTGCAGAGGTAACTGAGGTTGGTGACAGTCAACTACAGGTAGACTTATACTGGTCGACTCCAGGCCTGGTTGATAATTCAGTCACCGCATTCGTTCACTTGACAGAGGGCGAAAAGGTGGTCACCCAAAGCGATGGCATCCCGGGAGCGGGCTATTGGCCAAGCCAGTGGTGGAGACCGGGAATGACCATACTCGACCGGCATATTCTAGAACTTGAAGACGATTATAGCGAAGAAAAACAACAAATTCGGATAGGTCTATACGACGCCATAACGTTTGAGCCGCTATATGTAATAGATTCCAACGGAAGTCCTATTGGCGAGACCTGGACATTGCAATAATAACGGTGGGAGAGCAGGAAGAGGAAACAAAGAATGCGTGGAATACGATTGATTCCATTAATCATCCTGGTGTTTATGAGCGTAGGCTTAATTTTACTATCAGCCGACGGACCTGTAAACGCTCAGGGTGAGAACCTGATAACTAATTCAAGTTTCGAAGGAATATACGATAGCTATGTCCCCGAAACGCCACAGGAGCTGGCGGATTGTCCCTTAGGCATCTGTAACACCGCCCAATTGCCATGGGGTTGGAAACCTTGGTGGATCAAGGAAAGACCTACCGATGTAAATCCTGAATTTAAGCCAGCGGAAACCAACGCCCCTGGTAATCGAGTCCATTCCGGACAGAGAGCTTCGCAGTATTTCTCCTTCTGGAGTACCCATAAGGCGGGCTTGCGCCAGACCGCGTCCGTTCCTCACAATTCCCTCGTTGAGTTTTCAATTATGGGACAGGCTTGGATGACCGAGTCGGACTCATCGCTGGTCTCTGATTATTCAGGTTCTGCCAACATGCGAGTTGGCATTGATCCGACTGGGGGAACCAATCCATATAGCCCCTCTGTCGTTTGGTCAGAATACAAGCATCCTTTTGATTCATACCAGCCTTTTTCAGTACGTGCCCAGGCTCAAGGCGAAACAGTGACTGTGTTCACTTTCTCAGCACCAAGCGTCAATCCAAACAGCCCGGACTACGGATTTAAACACACCGATATCTACTGGGATGACGCTTCATTAATCGTCGTCGGCGCAGGATCGGCAGTTCCTGTTGCTCCGCCATCGTCTGGTGATGGCTCTGGAAGCGCCGCACCTGTTGCCGTTCCTCGCTACGTCCCGGTCCCGACATCGACGCCAGACGCGGAAGGCGTAATATACACCGAAGTCCAACCAGGCGACTCACTTTGGGCTATATCTGCTCGGGCTGGATTCAATCTTAATGAGTTTCTTGAACTCAACGAGATATCTAGAGACCACCTTATCAGAAGTGGGGATCTATTAGTCACTGGATTTGGCGATCCCCCGGGAGCGAAGGTAGAGATTGAAGGTGACGAAGGATCGTCTGCCGATTCCACAGAAGAGTCATCAGAGATGGATCCAGAGCCCACATCCACGCCTCCACCGATTCCGACGCAAACTGGGCCAACCTTGGCTGATCAAGAGGTATCCGGCGGGATAATCTGCCTGTCGGCCTTTGATGACGTCGATCAGGACACGGTTCACGACGAGATTGAACCGCTACGTTCTGCCGTGGCGATAACCATTTCTGACGGCGAGCAGGTAGTCAGCAATTACATTACAGACGGAGAGTCCGAGCCATTTTGTATCGCAGGTTTAAAAACAGGTAGCTATCGTGTTACCCGCTCCAGCCTACCGAATGAAACCTTAACGACACCCGGCGATTACGCGGTAGCCCTGTCCGAAGACCTTGCCATTGATATCGAATTTGGCAGCTATCTCTCTGAAAACGTGTTAGTTTCGTCTTCTTCGTTCGGCGGGACAACGACCCAAAATGAAGAAGATTCGAATTCTGGTGGAACGGGCGCGCTCGTAGATGAAACAGACGATTCCCTCAGTGAGCTCATCATCGTCGGCATCGTCGTCGCGGTGCTGCTGCTCGCTGGTATCGTGATCCTCGTCTTGAGTAAGCGTCGCGCCACGACCTAGTTGTTATCTGTCCCAGTCGCAAGGAATTTGCTATTATGAATCGTTATATCCGAGGCTTTCTTCTGGCGTTAGTCATGATCAGTCTACTGTTTGCCTTAGAAGCAGGCAAGGCTGAAGCGGTAGAGAACCTACATCTGCAAACAAACCTGCTTCAAAACCCGAGCTTCGAAGAACCCTACAGCAGTGGCGTTGCCCAGGGCTGGGGGCGCCAACACGAAGATTACAATTCCAATCCTAAACCCGCGAACTGCAGCGATTATTACACTGTCTTGCCGACATGGTCGCCGGAACTGGCAACAGGTTCGCTGATTCTTGACGGCGGTCGGTCGCAGCATATCGGAAATCAGTTTGATACCTGGCGCGCCGTTGTCATGCAGGATGTTACCGTCAGCCCAGGTTCAACATACCGGTTCTCATTTTGGTCAACCGGCAGGGCTTCAAATGAGCAGTATCCCGCCCCATCAGACGGTGCAGTGAATTTGGGAGCCCGGGCTGGAATCGACCCCAACGGTGGGGGCAGCATGCTCTCCGGCAATATCGTCTGGGGACCTTCTGGCTCTCCGCATATGAGCGGTGGTACGGCCAACTGGCAGCAATTCTCGGTTGAGGCTACCGCAGCCGGCGGCAAGATCACTGTTTTCGCCGAGGCCAACAACGGAGGTGCGAACAACTGCCGTGCGCATCTTGACATCTGGTTTGACAAAGCCGAACTGGTCGAGGCAGGACCTCCCCCGACAAATACACCACCACCGCCACCGCCGCCACCACCGGCTCCGGTTGTGACCAATACGCCTGTCCCTCCACCACCAACATCTACGCCAGATGTTCCTCCAACTGCGACACCTGTCCCGACCGATATACCAACCAATACTCCCGAGCCGCCCACGGGTGGCGAGATTTGTGCCAATGCATTTGCCGATGCTAATCAAAACGGGGTTCACGATCCCGATGAAGGGTGGATGGCAGGGGTTACCTTATCGCTCATTCAGAACGAGCAGGTGATCGAGACGGGTGTGTCAACCGGTACTGAAACTGCGGTATGTTTCTTAAATCTTTCCGGCATCTATACGGTTGCTCAAACCGTGCCCCGCAATCTTGAGCTGACGAACGCGCCAGTAAGCAATCCAATCGAGGCAATCGATGGATCGTCTCACTATGTTCCCTTTGGAAGCTGGTTTTCCTCGGATACCGGTGGAGAAGATGTCGCTGAGGTAACACCTGAAGATAGTGGAGAAGGACAAGGTTCGTCAGATAAGGAAGATAGCAGCTCGGGCGAGGATAATGGTCTAAACCCGCTGGCCATTGTTGGATTAGGGGCTATCATCCTGGCTATTATTCTACTCGCCGCGCTGATCGTTATCTTATTAAGACAACAAAACGCCCAGTGAGATAATTTTGTCGCTAGCGAGATGGTAAGCCTGCGACGCAGAACCGGAGACGGTTGAACCGGAGGCGCCTTAGCAAGCCGGCGATGAGTGCATCACAATTTGAGGCTTTCATCCAAAAACTTGGACGCCGACTTGAGCCGGTAAATCTGTATCTGGCGGCTGCATTGGTCATCTCAGTCATCGCAGCTTGGCCTTTGCTCAGCGAGCCGGGATTTCTAAATACCCGGGGGGGAGGAGACAGCCCATTCTTACTGCAGCGAGTACAGCAGTTGGGCGCCGCGCTTGCTGACGGTCACTTTCCGGTTCGATGGATGCCGGATGCAGGTTACGGATACGGCTACCCGTTCTTCAACTATTATGCCCCGCTATCGATTTATATAGCCACCGCCCTGAACTTCCTTGGTTTTGGGCTGGTTTGGGCTATTAAAATAGCCCAACTTCTCGGATTTATCGTCGCCTCCTGGGCGATGTTTTCTCTCGGTCGCCGATGGTTTGGAAGCAACTGGGCTGGACTGTTGGCCTCAGCCACATACACGCTAGCTCCATTCCACATGGTCAATGTCTATGTGCGTGGAGATTCCCTGGCCGAATTCTGGGCCATGGCTTTCTACCCTCTTGTCGTCCTG
>JAUVOB010000417.1 GCA_030599405.1 Chloroflexota bacterium
ATGCCCGAACCCAGGTACGTGCTGAGTATGGGCGCCTGCGCAAATGGTGGAGGACCATTCAAGGAGGGCTACAACGTACTGGATGGGGTTGACAAACTGATCCCAGTTGACGTCTATGTTCCAGGATGTCCTCCAACACCTCAAGCTTTGATCAACGGTTTGATAACGCTTCAACAAAAAATCGACCAGCAGTCTATTAGAACTGTCCCCTGGTACCAGAAGGATACTCCCGGTGAATTTATCCCTGTACCTGTTCTTGGTCCAGATCTTGTTGACCTACGGCAGATTGACATAATGAAAGAACGGGCCGTTGTCGGCGAAGAAATTCCCCCAGAAAGCCCAGTCGAAGATTGATCGGATCTTGCGTTGATCTCCGGATGCGAATTTGGATATGGGAATCCCAGCTGCAGAAACTTATTCGCGCTTGAAAGAATGTGTAGCTGGTAGAACACAATTAGTTGATTAAAGATAGAGACCTTAGAAAAGGTAATAGTGATGGCAGAAGCGATCGAAGAAGTAAACGAGCAGGAAGTGAACCCGACAGACGGAAGCGGTGAAGCCGCGGGAGATCCGGTCGAAGAGGCGATAAAGGTACTAAAGGAAAAATTCACTGAGGATTTGGCGGACGATCCGCGTGAGCGTTTCTCTGGACTTATTCTATCGGCCGACAGACTTTTAGAAGTTAGTCAGTTCGTTCGAGACGAGCTTGGCTTCGACTACTTATCCAGTGTCACGGGTGTTGACTTGTTGCCAGAGGATAAGATGGAAGTCGTCTACCACACATATAGCACGGAAAAGGGTGGAGGACCTATCGTCCTGAAAGTCCAGCTAGGAAGGGACGAGCCCACGGTTCCTTCGCTGGTACCGGTCTGGCCCGGTGCGGATTTCCAGGAAAGAGAGGTGTGGGACCTATTCGGCATCCATTTCGATAATCACCCTGACTTGCGTCGCATACTAATGTGGGAAGGATTTGAGGGGCACCCACTTCGAAAAGATTGGAAAGAGCCATATTACGAAGATGATAATAAACCATTTGGAAGCCGCTGGCCTGGTGGCTATGTTACGCGATCAGAGGAGCACAATCCATACGGTAAAAATGTTCAATATCCGGAGGCCTGGACGCCAGAGGGCGTAGAATTTCAGGTGGACACGGAACTGTACGCCGGAATGACTGTCACAAGGGATGCAACACCTGGTCTAAAAACCGACAAAGTAACTGTCAATCTAGGCCCGCAGCACCCATCTACTCATGGCGTATTCCGTATGGTTGTTACGCTTGATGGCGAAACGATCGTAGACCTTAAGCCAGTTATGGGTTATTTGCATCGGAATCACGAGAAGATAGGTGAGCGAAACACCTTTCTCATGAACATTCCTTATACCGACCGCCTCGACTATATCTGTTCGATGTCAAACAATCATGGCTACGTGTTGGCCGTTGAGGAATTGCTCGAATCTAAGGTTCCTGAGCGAGCTGAGTGGCTTCGCATACTCATGGTGGAGTTAACCCGATGGGTCAATCACGCCTGGGCACTTGGTTTTCTACTCAATGATTTAGGCGCGCTTCAAACGCCAATGTTGTATCTCTACATTGAACGAGAACTCGTGCTTGACTTTTTCGAAGCCGTTTCCGGATCTCGAATGATGTGCAACTACATGAGGTTTGGCGGCGTTGCATACGATTTGCCTGATTTCGTTCGAGACCAGCCTACGATGGCTTTTCTGAATGAGTTGATTAATGTTCGGATGCCCAAGGCAATGGATCAGCTAGATACCTATATCACGAACAACGAGATCGTTAGGACCCGATGTATAGGTGTGGGCAAACTTTCAGCCCAAGATGCCATCGCCTACAGTACGGCTGGTCCGGTTTTAAGAGCTAGTGGCGTAGCTTACGACGTTCGACGAGCACAACCTTACTCTTATTACGAGCATCTCGATTTTGACGTCGCCGTGCGGCCAAACGGGGATGTTTATGACAGGTATCTTGTTCGCATCGACGAAATGTTCCAGAGCCTCCGCATTTTGCGGCAAGTTATGGCACATGTTATCGATACGGACGGGGCGCCGATTTTTTCAGGAAAACCTCAGTATGCAGTACGTGTAAAGGGCGGCGAAGCATACGGTAGAGTTGAGAATCCGAAAGGGGAGCTAGGCTATTACATCACCGCTAAGCCAAGAGCATCGAACCCGGACAGGTACCATATTCGGGCGCCATCCTTTATTAACCTTACTCCGATGGGCCGGATGCTTAAGGGACACAAAATTGCAGACGCCGTTGCCGTGCTAGGTTCAATTGATATTGTACTCGGCGAAGTCGACCGCTAAGTGCAGAAGTCAATCGGAGTAATCAGCGAGACGCA
>JAUVOB010000352.1 GCA_030599405.1 Chloroflexota bacterium
CAACCATCGGGCTGGTTTTATAGTTCGATCCCCTTCAATGGCGCTGCTCTGTTGGGGTCGAGCTTAGTATGGCGGCTCGATAGCTACGTCGTCGCCATACTCGAAATCCATCAACGTGCGACTCTGGATGCCGGCGATGTTGCCCTCAATCTCCTGGCGATAGAGAAGGCCATCGTCGACGCCAATCCACATGCGTACCAGGCTGCTGAACTGATCGGTGGCGCTTTCTTCGTATTCATAGCCACGGACTTCAACGCCGTTGATCTTCTCAGTACCCAAGGAGTTAACCCGAGACCAATCACTGGAAACACCCGCTAGGCGTTCTTCTATAGCTTCATCGCTGACGAAAGCCAGCAAGGCTTCTTCGACGGTGCTGGACATATTTGCCGGCGTCTCTACCCATTCCCCATCCGGCGTTCCGAGATAGGTCGTGTCGCCTATTACGATGAGTTCTATGCCTTCGCTAGACATCTGGTAACGGTCGGGCCGGACGAAAGCCAAGGTTACATCGGTAGTAATGCCGCTGTTGAGATCCTCGCTTGTAATTTGCATGCGCATAGAATCCACGGTCAGGCTCGATCTGAGAGCGCCGGTGATGGCATCTGGGGATTCGTCCCCGGCTGAAGATGATGATTCGCCGGAACCCGATTCCGAGGACGTGGGTTCAACCGCCTGCCCTGCTTCCGTCTCCTCATCGACAGCGGAGTTATCCTGGGATGAATCGGATGCGACGGGTTCATCCTCTTGGGCAGCGTCAGATTGTTCCTCGACGGCGTCGGCGATGCCCTCGACGAGGGCGGCGGCATTCTCAGCCACCTCTTCTTCCGCTCCTGACAAAGGATTACAGGCCAATGCAGGCAAAGCCAGCAGCAGAAGAAGGATGAACATTTTACGAACAGGGATCATGGATTTGCGAGTCATAGTTGCCTCCTCAGGTGCAATTTTCTGTTCTGTCTGTGCGTAATCAGGCGGCTATTGTATCACAGGTTGGGGGAGCGATGACCGGCAGTGTTGTTTAAGACGCCGCTGGATGGACTTGCCGACGTGGTAAACAAACGAAATCATGCAGATTTAACGCCCTCCTCATGCTTCTTTACTGATATCATTGGAATTCACTTTACAGTAGTTAATCAGCGATGCCTCAGTCAGTAGCTATTTAACCGTTCCACAGATAAAACCGGCATCTACAGTAGGCCTGACCAACTAGAGATGCCTCTCGAATAGCTGTCAAGCACTCCTATCAATGTCCAGCATATTTGAGAGATGAACCTGGCGACAAGTAAGCGAGGAGAAACGTGTTAGACGATCACATTTACGTCACAGCGACAGAACTAGCCTTTGATATTAATGGCGAGATTCGTTCCTTGACAGTTCAAAATACGCCACACGTGCGGACAGTCCGGCGAAAGTATTCGGGGATCCTGCAACAGAAAGAGCCTGCTTTCATTCTTGAGGTTGCCGGTATTCTTATCCAGAACTATGGTTATCGGGGCATGCCATATGAACTGGTGCGATACCACAGATCAACTTTCCGGAGCTTAGGTCCGTCCGAGATCGAGACCCTCGGTCAGGGGATCGACAGCTGGTGGTCAGTCGATTCCTTTGCCCGAGTTATATCCGGTCCGGCTTGGTTAAAGGGGCTAGTGAGCGATGGCTTGATACACAGTTGGGCTCAGTCACCAGATCGATGGTGGAGACGGGCCGCTCTTGTCAGCACCGTGGCCCTCAATCTTAGATCGCAAGGGGGATTTGGCGATACGGCACGAACCTTGGCTGTCTGCGATGAATTGGTTTCTGATCATGACGACATGGTGGTCAAGGCCATGTCATGGGCACTGCGCGAACTTGCCGTCCTTGATCCTGTGGCTGTGCGGGCATATCTCCAGGATCACGAAGACGAACTGGCGGCAAGGGTAAGACGTGCGGTTCGGAACAAGCTAGATACTGGATTGAAAAATCCAAGGCGAAAGGCAATGAAGAGGTGAGGAAAGCCAACTCATAAGATATCGGAAAAGGACGGAACCGTCGTAAATCCCGCTAAAAGCTATCCGAATGAGCGAACGGCCTCTTCCCTATCGTCGAATACTTCGAAGATCTTCTTGAAGCCTGCCATATCCAAGGTGTGGTCGACACGGGGGTGTGGGCTTAGAAGCTTACAGTGCTCCTCATAAACAGTTTCATGTTCGACATGAGTACGGACGGGACGATAGGAGCTCCATCCAACTTCAGGATCCGGCGGCTGCTCACCCCTCATGATTAGAGCAATACTGTGGAAAGCAACCAGACCCGAGCTGGCCATGAAGTTCAGATCGCTCAAATCTATTAAAAGATCTCGCGTCCCCATATCATAGAGTTTTTTAGCCTCGATGATCACATCCATATAGCATCTAGCATCGAGTTCCCCATCTAGTTTCATGATGGAAACAGGCGCCTCTGCCTGTACATATTCTACGCTGATGTCCATGGTGTCCTCCCGGAGTCATGTGTAGCTTGGATCGAATTATGAGCAAGTACAGATCGCTCGTTGATGAAACCAACAATCATAGGCTGTCAAGCTCCTTACCTATTATCAAGGGACTATCAAGAAACTCAATCTCAAGTGTCGAAATCAGTTACTCACCTATAAGGTGCCGACACATATGGGATGTAGGAGCTAGATGGGTCACGATATCCTCTAATTCGATCATTCCAAACTCTACTGTCGTCGTGCAAGGGGTATAGGCTTTGGGTCCGACTCGATCGTCCGGTGACTAGCGATAGTAGCATAATGGCCCTAGAGGGACAACCGCCAGTGCTCTGGCGTGTTATTGTTCAGCGAATCTGTCACCCTTTAATTGAAAAGGGAAAATGTCACCCTTATGAAAAAAGAGGTGACGTTGAACAGCAA
>JAUVOB010000313.1 GCA_030599405.1 Chloroflexota bacterium
CCACCAAAGGGCATTGAATGTTGAACGGTGATGATTTTTCCCGGGAATACCTCCTGAGCAGCGGCGATCATTAAGAAGCTTAGGGACCGGCGGTAAATACGCACACCATCCGAATCAGCCATGGTAACCGGCACGATGGATGCATCGTTTTGCAGGGCTAGAGATAGTTCTCGCAAATGCCCATTCACCAGAGCGGCCACGATTTTACCAGTCGCCTTAATGCCGGCGGCTTGGATAAAATCTTCGACTGTAGTGCCAACCGGACCGTCGTATGCCCGACCCCCTGGAAAGACCGCCTGTACTTCTTGACGAATTGCTGCATGTGTGATGTTCATCTTGTCACCTGGAAATATTCACAAATTAGGTCAACGCTGTCGCCAATGGCCGTTGTCAGCATAGCTAAGACCGAATAGAGCGAAACTCTGGTAAAAACATGTTCCTCCATCCACTCTGGTCTATCCAGATTCTCCGAAAACTGCTCCGGAGACATTGATAGACGACCGGCGTAGATCTCAACCGTTTGGGGTGTTGCCCCTGGCTTCATTTGGGATACGAGGAAATCACGCCACGCTGAAAGGTCCGTATTACTCGCAAAGGGCAACCAGCCGTTTGGTTTCGCAGCCTCTAACGTTCTAGCTGCTGGCTCTGGTAGCGAATGAAAGGCCTGCTTATCCAAATATGTCAGGAGCGTATTGTGAACGACAAACCTGTGCCGGTGGTCTATCCAATCACCTGGTCCAAGAAAGAATGGAATCAGAATCTCGTGATACCATCGAAGGTCTAACAGAAGATGGGAACAATATGCCGAAATAAACACAGCCTGAGTCTGGGATAATGTACTGGCCGCACTGAGCTCAGGATACTGAGTTAACAGTGTCTGGCTTGCGTCGTCGCCTAAGTTAGGCGGAAGATTATAAAAATGCGTCTTTTCTCGTGGAATACTCGTTATTGTCTGGTAGTCTGGAGCCACGTTGCCCAAATAGAAGGCGGGGAGATGGTCCTCGAGGAGCAGCCGCACCTGCGAATCCAGTCTACCATCATCGAGAATACATTCAGCCATTTGTAGGTGCATAAAGGGCGTAGGCATAACCGAGATTGTAGAGCTAATTCGATTTAGTGAAAAGGCTGGTTCTCTACCCTGAAGATGCGTAAAAGCGGCTGGTTATGGATGCCACGATGGACAGTTACTCGGTGCGAACCAGCGGGTTGCTAAACGGCCGCGGAGACGGCTAAGGCTTGGCAGGCAGGCCAATAAGACGCGCGGATTGCTATCGCTCTTTTTCGTCTCCGTTACCCCCAATCGCTCCATTAACTGACTATCAACCGAATTACTTCCCAAGGTATCGGGATCTGTCTCGATAGGCACCACAAGATCTAATGGAACGGTATAGCCCCTTATGTAGTACGTGTTGCCCTCATCATCTGTGTAGTGGAAAACAACGTGGTCACCGTAGGTACGTAAACCTGAGACGGGTTCTTCGTCTAGTATCAACTCCTCAGCAGGAATATGCCCGCGGGTAAATTCTGTAGCAATCGTCCACTTCGAAGCAATTTCCGGTGATATGCCGTTTCGTACTGCGACAGCCCTGCCATACAGATCCAGAACCTGGCCGGCATATTCGCGCGGCACACGGCTAGTAACTTGATCCCAGCCACCGCTATATGCAGCCAGGGCGGCGGCGATGTCACCACCCGACTGTCGGATGATCTCCCCAAGTATAGCAACTCCCCAGCTGAGGTTGATTCCCGGTTCAAACAGTTCTTCCTCGGCAGGTCGCCACTCCAATCCCGGCCCGGTTGGCATGATACCCATGAGTCCGACGGCCCCTACCCTGCTTACCCCAAATTGGTCCCCATTAGACTCAGCTTCAATAACCGCAGCGACGAAGTCCGGATCTAGGCCCCTTGCCGTAGCCTCATTACCTATCAACTCCGACCACTGGCGGATTCGGCCGGTCCAATATGGTGACAGCAATTCATCGACGTCTTGGTCTCTGACGCTTTCATCACCATCCTGGTAAGTCGCGGCGCTAGCTCTGTTAACGCCGATACCCAATAACAGCGATAGCAGTATCATCGTCACCAGAATTGGGTGAAGTTTATCTTTCATCGCAATAGGAATCTTGTTTCTTCTGCTCTTCAAATCTAAGTTGGCAATATCCCCAATCGATGAGGATAGGTGTCTCTACGTTCCGGATATTTCATTCCGCCGAGACGGCATCCTGGTGTATTTTCAGGGATATAGGGCCACTCCCACCAGATTACCGTCAAGCGCCAGCATTCTAGCAAACACGAGAGGTGATGTCAATCCGTCCCTTCACCCGCATTATCAGAATGATTGTCGTTTTTGTTCGAAACGGACAACAACGACTTTGCAAAGGCGACGCTGTTTTTTGAGTTTACTTGCCACCAGCTAACCGCAGCATTACTCATAGGCCAGGTGATATCTCCAGTATCTGGAATCCGCTGGACCTGAATCGCTTCGTCCACAGCAATCACGAAAAAGGTGACCTCAAGACCTTCTCTTAAGGGCTCGTCAAAATTCGAATAGCCGTAACAAGGATAGCGTGAAAGCAGGTCTAACTCTCGCAAGAAATATTGCCGGTCGTTTCCCTCATGGTCATAGCCGAAGACTTCTGCTCGAGGAAAAAGAGACCCGTTATCCCTTATCCACCTGTAGAGTTCAAGAGTACTTATCTCGTGACCCCAGTCGTCAAGCAGTAGCTCGGGAAAGAACAGACCGCCTCCACTCAGTTCGATGAGGGCATATCGCAGACAAACCTGCGCCCGGGTTTGGTCTACGACCAATACCCCACGTTCATCTGAGCTATAAAACTCTCCCTGAGTACTTTGAGCAAGAGCTGTCATTTGATATTTGCTGGCCGGCCGTATCAGTTTGGAATACGTGATCCTCTTGCCGTGAAGGAAATCCTAAATAACAGGACCTGATGCCAGGATCTCTTCAGATAGGCCATTTTTGTATTGTCTGAAGTTTTCCATAAACATCCCGGCTAATTGCTTGGCTTGGGCATCATAGGCGTCTTTGTCCTGCCACGTTTCGCGAGGGCGCAAAACAGTATCTGGCACACCCTCTATTTGGCACGGAACTCTTAGTTGAAAGATCGGATCTGCAGATAGCTCGCACTCATCCAATTCGCCAGTAAGGGCTGC
>JAUVOB010000011.1 GCA_030599405.1 Chloroflexota bacterium
AGAGGTCCCTCATTGGAAATATTTTGACTGAAGATCACCCTAAGCGTACACAGAAATATGGATTGAACCAATCACCGCCAGCACGTCGCTCTCAGGCAAACTATCTTCAACAATCGACAACTCGCTAGCCCGGGTAATGCTCAGTAGATCGCTTTCAGCCCGGCGGATCTCTTCACGTTGCCCTGAGCTGGTACCGGATATGACCAATCTGGATAATTCCGTTCCCAGTGATAACCCCGCATTGCTTTTATACCGGCGAACGGCCGTCGCGATTTGGACGAGAATTACACCAGTTTCTTCAGCTTGTTCGTCGATAAACTTTTCATGCACGACGGGCCAAGTCGACAGGTGGATAGAAGAAAATCCATTCTCCTCGGCAAACACGTGGCTGTAGATCTCCTCAGTGACGTGGGGCAGAAATGGTGCGAACAGCTTGAGAGTAATAAGTAGTGCCTGCTGTAGCGTAAACACAGCGCCATCTCTCCCTGAGTCGCTTTCATCATATAGCCTGCGCTTTGCCATCTCCAGGTAGTTATCCGCGAGATCATTCCAGAAGAAGACTTCCGTTTCGTTTTTTGCTGTCGCGTAATCATACTTAATGAAACGTTCCGTGACTCGTCTGATTAATTTCTGTAATCTAGACAATAGCCACCGGTCGGCAGCGGACAACCTGGGAGGAGCAACCTGGATGGAATCCGTATCGAAAAATCGACTGCTGAACCTGGCTACATTCCACAGCTTTGTTATCAGTTTGGAACCAGCCATTATTTTCTCGTCGTTGATAATGGCATCTTTACCGAGGGCCGTACTGGCGGCCCAATAGCGAACAGCATCGGCTGAATAGTGCTCCAACATCTCCAGCGGCGGAGCGGGGCCACCTCCACGGCTTTTACTAATCTTCCCCGTCCCATGCTGCGCCAATCCCCAGCCCGATATCGCCGCCTCGTGCCATGGTATCTGGCCAAAGTGATGATAGGCTTTTACGATACTATAAAAGGCCCAAGTTCTGATGATATCATGCGCTTGTGGTCGTACAGAGACCGGCGCAAAAGTCTGCGCGTCGAATCCACTCTGTCCCAACCACCAGGCCACCAATTGTGGCGTGAGAGAAGACGTCGCCCATGTATCCATCACATCTTTCTCGGGGCTGAATTGAGAGCTGCCGCATGAACACAGGCTGGACGGCTTGGTGTCCGTCGGATCAACCGGGAGCTTGCTTCTCTCGGCTATGCGAACCTCACCGCAATCTCTGCAATACCATACTGGGAAGGTGACGCCGAAGTAACGCTGGCGTGATATGCACCAATCCCAGTTAAGGTTCTCGACCCATTGCCGGAATCGAGTTTGCATATGGGCAGGGTGCCAAGATACCTTGGACGCGGCATCGATCAAATCCTCCTTGTACTCGAGCACACGGATGAACCACTGAGAAGCGACAACATATTCGACCGGCGTGTCGCAGCGTTCGTGTACCCGTATAGATTGCTCTGTCGGCTCTCTACCCAATATGTATCCCCCATCGTCGAGGACAACCTTAATCTCATGTCGCGCTTCATCAAGGGCTAAGCCTTCGAATGCCCCTGCCGCACCAGTCATCAAACCGTCCCGACCTACCACCTCAATTAGCTCCAGGTCGTACTTAAACCACCAGGCGACATCAGTTGTGTCACCAAAGGTGCAGCACATGACCGCACCGGTTCCTTTCTCCGGATCAGCCTCGGAATCCATGAGAATTGGCACATCTTGACCGAAGAATGGAACACGCGCCTGGCGACCTGGGAGTTGCTTGTATCGCGAATCGTCTGGGTGCACAAACACGCCGACGCACGCCGGCAGCAGCTCGGGTCGCGTCGTGGCTATTGGCAATGTAGTCCCATCGTCCACTTGAAATTTCAATGTCACGAACTCGCTGGAGCGATCCATATCGTTGAGTTCAGCCTGGGCAATGGCGGTTCCGCATTCAGGACACCATATGGTCGGAGACCGCTTTCTATAGGCAAGCCCTTTCTCGTACAGATCGATAAATGAGAGCTGAGACAGTCTGCGTGACTTCTCGTCAATTGTTCTATATGTGTAACGCCAATCAATGGAAAGCCCGAGGCGTTTCCACAGCGTTTCGTAATCCTTCTCCGCTTCCTCGCTAATCTCGAGGCACTTCTTGATGAACGCTTGACGCCCGACCTCGGTTGCCCGGATGTCCAGCAATCGCTCGACCAGTCGTTCTGTTGGCAACCCATTATCATCGTACCCCATCGGATAAAGGACATTGCGACCGTTCATACGCCAGAAACGGGCCAGAAAATCGGCGTGGCTATACGAGTACACGTGTCCCATATGCAGTTTGCCAGATACCGTTGGAGGAGGTGTGTCGATTGTGTAAATGGGTTTATCAGAATCCGGCTGGAAATGGTAGGTCTCATTCTCCTGCCACTTTCTCGTTAACGCCGGCTCGCTCGCTCCTGGTCTGTATCGTTTTGATAAGCTCATCTCATTCCCTCGCGCGTCAAAATCATCTCTCAGAAAACGAAAAACCCTTCCGTCCAATATGAGGACGAAAGGGCCACACATCCTTGGCGACCTACCGCGGTACCACCTCGCTTCGCCACGCGTTTTCGCAGTGGCGCTCTTACTAACCCAACTAACATCAGGTCGAGGCTATATCGGGCCTACCCGTGCCGTTCTACTCTCGCTCAAAAATACGAACGGTTTCTTCGGCACTCTTGCCGGGCGACATTCAGCGCAGGAACTCTATTGGCGGCTTCCAGCCTATGGCCACCTTTCTCTATTAGTGTCCAATCCGCCTACTCCTCCCGGCGGTCAAGATATTCGGTTGGCAGAATTATATGATTGATGGAACTCCTGTCAAGGATTTGAGCGACGTCGAATGTTGACTCACGCGGTTCGCATGAGGACAATATTGATCTGGTTCAGTGTAAATATGCGTAATCTCCGCCTAATTCTAACTGCCGTGCTTCTGCTGCTGGTAATCCTCGTTCTGGCACGATGGCTGCTGCAGAATCGCGACATACAACGAGTCGAAGTCGTGGCTGCAATTACATTGACACCGGCTCCAGAAGTGCTTGACTCCATTAGGATCCCTACTGTCACCGAAGATAATGTGCCCACGATTTCTTCAATCGCAACAACGCCACTGGCAAGAGATACGCCTCTCGGTACCTTGGTAGTTCAGGAGGGGGATTCAACCGCGGAGCCAGTTGATACACGGGAGACGATCCCAACCGCAGTGCAGGCAACTGAACCATACGCATCACCAACACAGCTGATCATAACTCCATCACCAGCGCAAACCGTCAACTTAATTGCCATTGACGATGCCGTTGTTCGAAGTTGCCCTGAACCTTCGCCGGCGAAGCCGGATTATTATCATTATTATCTGAGCGGATCGCCTTGGCCCGCACCAGATCCGGAGAAGGAAGAGCACTTTTGGTTGACAAAGCTCTTCGAGGGTGGAGATCGACTTTTAATCACTGAATGGTTTCCATATGGATACGATGTCGGAGGGAGATATCTTATCCACAATGGCATCGACATGGCGGAGCCCCAGGGCACGCCAATCCTTGCGGCTTCCGAGGGAACAGTTGTTGTTGCCGGTGATGATTCGACGGCCCTCTACGGTTGGCGATGCGATTGGTACGGTCACCTTGTCGTTATCGAACTGGATGATCGTTGGCAAGGTGAATCGGTATTTATCCTTTATGGGCATGTCCAGAATGTATCTGTCGAGGTGGGACAGAGAGTGGATAGAGGGCAGACGGTCGCAGAAGTCGGAGTTGGTGGCGCAGCAACCCGGCCGCATTTGCACTTCGAAGTACGAGTTGGAGAAAATATCTTTGGAGCGACAAGGAATCCGCTGCTATGGCTTGCACCCCCGTCTACCCGAGGGCTGATAGCTGGGCGGCTGGTCGATCCTGCTGGCCGGCCATGGCAAGGTGTTAGTGTTACGGCTATCGGCAGGTCAGAAGGTACAAGCAACCATACCAGTTGGACATACCTGGGTGATCCCGAGCTACTCGTAAATCCAGACGAACGTCTCGCCGAGAACTTCGTCATTGGTGACTTAGAGCCCGGGATGTACGAGCTAATCGTCTCGCTTCAAGGAGTTACCTACAATCTGGATGTCGAGGTTGAATCGGGAAAACTGGCGGTTGTCGAGATTATGACGGAATCATACAAGACACCCACGCCAACTCCCCAGCCAGGCGGATAATACTTTGCATCATTATCGCGATTGATTTCGGCGAGGACGGTCGAGGGGGATGTCCGGTCAGGTGAAAAGCGTCTTTCCCGGCTTGGCAAAATCCATCTTAGAGGGCTGTCTATTGCTCCATCGATCCTCAACCTTGTGTCTTAGTCTAGAATGAGCCCGCTGGACTCAATCTGTCAATATGGTGCTCTCATCCTTCACTAATTACTATACGTAATCGGCTGCCAGCAGGTGCGAATCTTGGGGGCCAATGATAGAATTATCCCCGTGTGGACTACCCCTGGAGAACCGGCCCTTATGGGCGCTATGAGTGCCTGCACCAGCAAAGGTTGGGGCATTATTCACTCAATCACACACCTGCGCACTCTACCTGTGGACGTTGAGAGCCTTTCTCCGTACAATCGCCAAACGGAGTACTCGGAAGGACATGCTTATGCCCATATTTTTTTCAAAGTCTGATTCCGGGGTCGCCGTCTTTACATAACGAATCAATACTACCTGATATTTTTTGAGAGAACTGATGAAACCAACAAACAGCACCGAGATTCGACAGGCGTTCTTTGATTTCTTTGAGGAGATGGGTCACCGTGTCGTTCCTAGCTCGCCTTTACCTGTCTATGACAACCCTACACTTTTGTTCACCAATGCAGGAATGAACCAATTTGTGGACACTTTTCTTGGCAAGGAAAACCGTTCATACAAACGGGCGGTGTCTTCACAGAAGTGTATGAGAGTGCAAGGTAAACACAACGATCTTGAAAATGTTGGACCATCTCCACGTCATCATACGTTTTTCGAGATGCTTGGTAACTTTTCCTTTGGTGATTATTTCAAATCAGGTGCCATCCGATTCGCATTCGACTTTCTCACCAAGGTGTGCGAGATATCAGAGGAAGATCTTTGGTATACCGTTAATGTCGATGATGACGATGCCCTCAAGATTTGGATTGATGAAATCGGCGTTCCAACACAGCGAGTTGTTAGAATGGGAGACAAGACCAATTTCTGGATGATGGGTGATGTCGGACCGTGCGGCCCAACGAGCGAGGTGCATTACGATTGGGGACCAGAACACTGCACATGTGATGAGGTTAATTGTGGAATCCAGTTGGATAACGATTGTGGTCGCTGGCTCGAAATCTGGAACCTGGTTTTCATGCAGTATAACCAGGATGGGCATGGAAACCGTACACCTCTCCCAAAACCAGGTGTGGATACCGGAATGGGGCTGGAACGGATTACCGCGGTTGTAGTGCAACAACCCGTTAATTACGATACCGATCTGTTTTACTCCGCGATGCATCGTATCCAGGAGTTGCTCGGGGATAGCGAAGAGGAGCGCGCGCTTCACGAGACTAGTTATCGGGTCATTGCCGATCACGGAAGAGCTGCGGCGTTTCTTATCGCCGACGGCGTTCTTCCCGGCAACGTCGGAAAAAGTTACGTCCTGAGAATGATTATTCGAAGGGCCGCGAGATTCGGAAGGTCTATTGGATTTGCATCCCCGTTTCTTGCTGAAATTGCCGAAGTATATATCGACCAAATGGGTGCGATTTATCCAGAGTTGATAACCCATCGAGATCATGTTCTACAAACGGTAACGATGGAAGAAAAGAGGTTCGCACGAACACTGGACGTGGCCTTGAGCCAATTGGATACTCTTTTGGCCGACCTGCATCAGGCTCACCAGGGGATTGTTCCAGGAGATGTGGCCTTTGATCTATATGCAACGCATGGTTTACCTCTGGAGATAACGCGGGACGTCGCTGGCGAACGTGGAGTGCGTGTCGACGAGGATGGTTTTGAGACCGCTCGCGCAGCTCACGCCGAGGCCAGTGGCGTTGGCGCATTTGGGCATTATGACACAGAGGACAGTCTCTACGCAGAATTGCTTAACGAATTGATAAATCACGGATGGCTGGATAATAACGGGATCGATTACGATCCATACTCAGGGTCTCGCATGGAGTCTCGAATTGCGGGAATCATCAAAGATGGTCAACGATCTGACAGGGCTATCAGTGGTGATGAAGTAGAAATAGTTACCCTGGCGACGCCCTTTTACATCGAAGCTGGCGGTGAAGTAAGCGATGTTGGCACGATAGAGGTCATTAAGGAAGATAGCGTTCTGCGTGTCACAGATACAAGAATGCCGGTTCCGGGGCTCATCACCCATGTAGGCGTCGTAGAAACCGGCAGACTTGTTGTTGGTCAGCTGGTTGAACTAGCGGTTGACAACGAACGACGCTGGGATATTCGTCGAAACCACACTGCCACCCATATTCTTCATAAAGAGTTGAGGATGTTTTTAGGTAAACACGTAACTCAACAAGGTTCATTCGTTGCTCCAGATAGATTGCGATTTGATTTTTCCCATGGACAAGCAGTGGATGAAGAGACACTCGATAGGATCGAGGTGGCGATAAACGAAGCCATTGTCTCAAACAGGCAAGTGTCGGCACTACATATGGCCCGCGAAGACGCAATCAGCCAAGGAGCCATGGCTCTATTTGGTGAAAAATACGGTGACGTCGTGCGCACGATTCAGATAGGAGGCGATGATGGCCTTTATAGCTTCGAACTTTGCGGTGGTCTCCACGTCAGAGCCACGGGAGATATAGGCCTTTTCCGTTTTACAGCGGAAGAGGCAGTCGGGGCAGGATTAAGACGTGTCGAAGCGGTTACAGGACGGGGAGCGCTGACATTCGTTCGCGATAGAATGGCAACGCTAAATCGAATCTCCAATAGGCTGAACAGCCCCATCCTAGAATTGGAAACTCGGATTGACGCGCTTTTAGCCGAGTCGCGAGAACTAAGAAAAGAACTCGCCCAGACCCGCCAGCAGCAGGCGCGTGAACGTTTCTCGGAACTTTTTGAAACCATGGATATCATTGACGGTGTATCCCTAATGAGGGGAATCGTTGATGGCGCTGATATGGATAATCTCCGCCAAATGACGGATTGGTTCCGTGATCGTGTCGACAACGGTATGGCTGTTCTTGCTTCCATTCACGATGACCGGCCAATAATAGTGGTAGTTGTGACCGAAGGACTAGTCCCATCGGGTGTGGACGCTGGGAAGCTGATTAGACCCATCGCGGGTATAGTCGGCGGTGGTGGTGGTGGTCGGCCGACTATGGCCCAGGCCGGAGGCAAAGACGCATCTAGAATTCAAGAGGCATTGGATTTAGTTCCAAAGTTGCTTGAGGATGCGCTGACTCCGCCAAAGGGTGGCTAGCGGCGTCATCTGATGAGTATTCAAACTATTAATCTCGACGCAGAAGACGACATCGTCTCTATCCGAGACAGGCTAGATTGGGTTCGGGAGCAGCGCGTCGTACTCGTTCTGCCAGATCGCGGGGATCTCCTCACAGAATACCTCGATCTGGCCCTTCTTCGCCGGTACGCTGATGATCTGCGCCTCGAAGTTGGTCTTGTCACTGTTGACTCCAGGGTGAGTGGTCAAGCCAAATCCCTCGGATTTCCTGTTTTCCGTACTGTGAAAGACAGTGCGAAGAGTAAGCGAGGGTGGTGGCTGAGCCGACGCCGGAGTGATTTAGTAGCCCGACCAGTAAAGCTAGAACGGGAGGATCGCCGGGAAATTGAGCGCCGGAAGAAGGTCCGACCTCAATGGCAACGTTGGATGCTCCGATATCTCGCCATCACCGTCTATATTCTGACCTTAGCCTTTCTATTTGTTACTGCTGTCTACGCAATACCTGGCGCAGTTGTAACCTTCAAACCAGACCTACAACCGATAGATATTACCCACCAGATTGTCGCCGATCCACAGCTTGAGACTGTAAATTTTAGCGGGTCGTCTGTACCAGGCCGGGTTTTAAGATCCGTTCAAGAATGGCAAGCGGAGGTAGAAACTAGCGGATTAATCGAAGTACCTAATACGCCTGCAAGAGGGTCGGTTGTTTTTGTTAATCAGATTGACCTGCCTGTAACAGTTCCAGCCGGGACCAGGGTGACTACCTCAGCTGGGCAACGAGTGGTATTTCAAACGATGGAAAGCGTGAGGGTGCCGGAAGGTCCCGGGGCTTTAGTCGAGGTCGAAGTAGTGGCCATTGATCCTGGCCTTGGCGGCAACGTGGTTGCCAATCTGGTCAACCGTATTGAAGGCTCGTTATCACTCCAGTTGGAGGTTAGAAATCTGGAGGATATTGAAGGAGGAACTGTCCGCCAGGAATTTGCAGTGAGTGATGCCGACGTTGAACGACTGAATGCCCAAGTTATGGATCAGATGAAGACTCTGGCACTCACAGAGATGAAGAGCATGCTCGCCGATAACGAGTTCCTTGCTGCAGACTCCTTACGCGTCGTCCATATGCTTCATGAAACCTATTCCCATTTCCCAGGGGAAAAGACAAATAGGTTAGCGGTAGATATTCGGGCGGCGATGGAGGCGACGGCCGTCGACGAGACACAAGCGATAGAACTGGTCTATGATGAACTGGCATCGTCAGTATTTGCTGGCTACGAGTTGGTGCCCGATAGCCTCCAGTTTCGTAGCGGCAGGGTGTTAGGCGTGGATGCTGAGGGTCGTGTGACTTTTGAGATGCTTGGCGATGGTCAAATGGCTGCTCGACTAGGCCTGGACAACCCCATTGATCGGATAGCCGGGCAGGAAACAGGTCAGGCCCAAGCCTACTTATACGAACAGCTTCCTCTGAGGGAATATCCCAGTATCCAAACCTGGCCAAGCTGGTTCAATCGAGTTCCATATCTTCCCATTCGTATCCAGACAGAGATCGAAACCTGAACTCCTACTAAGATGGCGTCAACCAGGATATGTTGCTTGGATCTCGCTCCTATTGTCAGGGAAATGTCGGGAATTCGTAGGGGAGTCCTCCTGGAGAATGTGATACAAAAAGTAGTTAGGTTTGACAAGACCATGGCATGCGGTTTTTTTGGATTGAGATCATGAATCGTTCATCTTCATCCCGGTTAATGGCAATTGATCTCGGGGATAAGCGCATCGGTATTGCGCTCAGCGATCCTTCTTGGACGATAGCCTCCGGGTTTGGAGTCATCAAGCGATCATCCAGGCAATCGGATTTTGATAAGATTGGTCACATTGCCGAGGAACATAACGTATTACGTATCATCGTTGGCCTCCCAACCTTGCTTTCTGGTGAGGAAGGTACGCGAGCTGCCTGGGCTCGTGACTATGCATCCTCTTTGTCCAGCGCTCTCGGTATTCAGGCCAGACTCTGGGACGAGTCACTTACTACGGTTGACGCGGAGGCAAGCATGCGCGAACGGGGGTACAGCCAGAATCGGCGTCGAGAGAGGGTTGACTCGGTGGCTGCTGCATTCATCCTTCAATCCTATCTTGAATTTATCCGTTCTGAAGGCCTATCTCTAGAGAATGAAGACTCTTAGTGAACCAGATCAGGAAAAGAAAAGCCCACTAAGGTGGATTGCTAGACTGGCCGTACTTCTAGTAGCTGTATCAGCGTGTCTAGTGGCCTCCGTTTTTCTACTCGCCAGATGGCAGAAAGTCCGTCTTGGTGGAATTGCCGAGCTAAACCGAGGTGCGGTTGGTCTAAATCCCCTTGAGCTTCTTTATCTCGAATCCTACCTCGCATTAAACGCCGATGCCCTGAATACACCCGATGGATCAGGAGAGGAGAAATTAACCTTTGTCGTATCACCTGGAGAGACCGCAGAGATTATTGCTACCAATCTAAGCAAAGCGGGTTTGCTAGGCGATGTAGAACTTTTCGTAAGATACGTCCGTTATGTCGGTCTAGATGGGCAAATGGAAATAGGCAACTATCGGCTTAGCCCTGACATGACGATTCCAGATCTGGCCACGACACTTTCTCAGGCAGGGATACAGGAAGTTGAGATCAGATTCCTAGAAGGATGGCGCATCTCAGAAATGGTTGAATACCTCAGCGTGACCCGTCCAGCAAATATCGATCCGCAGGAGTTCGCCCGCATTGCGGACGGCAGCATTCCTTACGATCTGAGCGGATACGGCTTTCTGAGGGCCAAACCTGATGGATCAGGCCTAGAGGGATATCTATTTCCTGGAGGTTATCGCTTACCAGTAGACGCCGATGCCGCCTTCTTAATAGACATAATGCTGGAAAACTTCGACCGGCAGGTTCCTGACCAATTGAGGGCATCCTTCGAGCGCAACGGATTATCCATCCACGGAGCGGTAACCCTGGCCTCGATTATCGAAAAAGAAACCAGTGTGGCGATGGAAATGCCTCTAATGGCCAGTGTTTATACCAATCGTCTTTCAGAGGGTATGCTTCTCCAGGCGGATCCGACTGTTCAGTACTCAATAGGCTACCATTCGGAGACAGATAGTTGGTGGAAATCGCCGCTAGCAGAAGCAGATCTGTCGGTCGATTCACCTTACAACACGTACATTTATGAAGGCTTACCCCCTGGACCGATTACCAATCCAGCTCTGGCGGCTTTACAGGCTGTCGCGGCGCCAACTCAAACGGACTACCTCTTCTTTGTAGCCGATTGCGAAGCCGAAGTAGCAGGCTCTCACGTATTCAGCCGAACATTCGAGGAACACTTGGCCAATGTTAATCAATGCCGACAGTAGACGAAGAGTTCCGGTCGCCACGCTATTGGTCAGAATTCTATTTGCCGCCGCAGTGCTAGTGCTCCTCGCCAGTTGCACCAGCGTCCCTCCGGTTATCAAAATCGGTATGGTAGGTCCATTTGAAGGACGACATCGTGATGTTGGCTATGACGTGATTTACGGTGCCAGGCTCGCCGTTCGCGAGGAGAACACGAGCGAAAACATAGGAGATTACCGAGTAGCCCTGGTTGCCCTTGATGATTTTGGTGATCCCGACACCGCCCAAGAAGTGGCTCGGAGTTTGGTCCTTGATCCTGCCGTTGTCGCCGTAGTCGGGCACTGGTTGCCTGAGACAACAGAGGCTGCGTCTCCGATATATGGTGCGGCCGGATTACCGTTTGTTCCGGCAGGAGTCATTCCCTTCGGCCGTTCGGATCCAGAGTCGTTGCCGGATGAATTTCGGCGAAATTATGCTGAAGTGACGCCGTTTGATGAGATCGCCGGTCCCTTCGCTGGCGCTGGTTACGATTCTATCGGTTTAGTCCTCAAGGCGATATCACAGGCTTCTGAAAATGAGAAGGTCATAGACCGGACAACGATTGGAGATATACTCAGCAACTTGGAGCATAATGGAATTACTGGAAACGTTCATACACCCCATTAGTGTTTCGATTGCCACCGTAGGAGTACCAGCTCTAATAAAGTCGGCGAAGGAGAGATGGATAATCTCAGGCAGTCAAATTGTACTCAGAGGAGGAGTTGAATAAATGTTTCGTAAATTAATTGGAGTTCTATTCTTATTGATCGGCTTGC
>JAUVOB010000219.1 GCA_030599405.1 Chloroflexota bacterium
CCAATTGTAACAGCCGACGGCAAAGTGGTCGGCATTCACTACGCCGGCAACTCCAGCACGCGCCAGCAATACGCCATTGCCCGAGATGAGGCTTTGGGAATCTTAGCCCTGCTCGAGGCGGAACAGGACGTGACGTCTATTGGTGTCAACGGCTCTGCCGTTAATGATGGGCAAATCTCAGGGATCTGGGTCTCTTCTGTGAAGTCAGGCTCGCCGGCCGACCTCGCCGGCATACAAGGCGGAGATATTATCAACACCATCGAAGGATTGGTGCTGGCCACGGACGGAACGATGGCCGATTACTGTGACATCTTGCGCAGCCATAGGGCCGAAGATGTTCTTAGTATAGAGGTGTTACGTTATGCAACTCAAGAGGTTCTGGCCGGCCAGCTCAACGGTGACGAGCTAGCCCAGGTCTTCTCCTTTGCCCAGGAGATTGAGGACCAGGTGGGTGGTGACCTGACGGGAGATGGTGGCACGTATGACGAGTTCGTCGAGGTGACGGACGATACCGGGACCTTGGTTATGGAAGTACCAGTCGCCTGGTCCACGGATATTGATGGCAGCCCGATTCTTGATGACGATGGTAGTATCCTGGCTGCCTCAATTCAGGCTTCCGTCAATCTTGAAGACTTTTGGTCTACTTATGCGACACCGGGTGTTGTTTTTTATGCCTCGGACTCAGAAGGTCAAGAGTTAGACATGGCTGCCGTATTAGACGAATTTGCCGGGAGTTATGAGTGCACCTACGATGGACGGTATGATTATGATGACGGGGTCTATACCGGGTTCTACGATCTCTACGTAGATTGTGGTGGCGTGGGCAGTGTCATTGTCGAACTCGCCGCCGCACCAGGCGGGCAACAATACTATACATACCTGCTCATACAAGCCGTGACTGAAGCAGACCTCGATGCTCTTGACCACATCCTGAACACATTCTTCGTCCTGGAGGAATAACCAACAGTGGTCAGCCAATAGGTCACCGGGTGCTTGAACGCCCGGTTTGACATAGAGGTGTCAGCCGGTAATCGAGGTCCAACAGGTTGATTAGGTCTGGTCATTTCACAAACTGATGATCACCCGCCCCGGGTCGGGACTTCGCCAGAGTATGGGCCGCCAACTTCCGTATTAAATCGCACGATGTCGCCACATCGGCCCACAGGATTCATTCTACGCTACTTGCAGAGGTTGAGAAGCCCTACCTTCACACCTGTTACCGATAGCCCAACCATCGAGAGCCAGTACACGTCCGACGGCCCCTCCAGACCCAGGGCCAGGGTTGTATATTCTAATGAAAACCAGGATGCTTAAATTCGGAGGGAGCAACCGCATAGTAAGGCTATGTGTCTATTTACGGGAATCCAAGATCGAACACCGTGGATACCAATTATTTCGATGGACAATGGCCCTCTCTTCGATTATCGCTGCACAGGTCCATAATGAAATTAAATGTACAAGGGGACGTGGGAAATGGATGATAGAAAGCTCGACAGGATTGAGATAAAACCTATTGGCTTCGTGCGTCGAACGTCTGCTAAAGATGATGAAAAAGATAGAAGCCTTGTCTCCGAGATCGTTCTAACCAGCGATCTTGCCAAAGCCTTGGACGGAATCCACGAGTGGTCTCATATCTATGTCATCTACTGGTTGGACAAAGTGATGCATAATGACGAACCTGTGCTTCACTTCCCTGGCGCTAAGCCGGAGTCGGCGCCGGTGGGAATCCTCTCTACGAGGGCGCCTATTCGTCCCAATCCGATTGGTTTGACCTTGGTAGAACTAATAAGACGGGAGAAAAATGTTATTCATGTACGAGGGCTTGATGCCTATGATGGCACTCCTGTCTTGGATATCAAACCGTATCCTGATTGGGAACATGGGCGATTCATTGTTGTCACGGATTTCAGGGTTCCAGAATGGCTAAGTAGCAGAATTGCGAAGTGTGAATGAGGTTGTCCTCGCCTTCCTGCCAGGGCTTGGATATACAGTCCAGCTTCCCAGCACCCCGTCACGCAAATCCATCCGGTCAGTAGCCGTTCACCTGATCTCCCTGAATCTTCAGCTTGAACGTGGATTCGGTGCTGGACTAACTCCTGCTAGCCCCGTTACCTAGGTTGAATGGTTCTCGCGGGCTTTGACCAAGCATCACTTGCACTTACTCCAGGCATAGGCCGAGGCTACCTGGGTAGTGTGGTCAGCACTACCATGACATTGCCTCAGTTGCCGGGATGATAGATTCCTCAGCGCATAAAGGGTTCCAGGATCACTCCAGCCCATGGCGCCATGCAGAACCAGTGCTTCGCTTGGACTCACATGTTGCACGATCGCTTCATCGAAAGACGCTACCTCCAACTGCTCGTACAGTACGTTGAGCTTTGCCTGATACTCAGGCTGACTGATCGCCTGTCCTATTTTCTGAAGCTGTGCCCACATAGAGGGCTGAAACGCTCTGTACGCCTCCCTGATGAAGCCAGGTGTAGTCACGAAGTATCCTGTGTTCCAAATATAATCGCCCGATGCATACATCTTCCGACATTCTTCCATTGGTGGCCGGTATAACCAGGAATTGAAGGCGAAATATGGCCTGCCCGCCAATTCACCCTTTTTCTCACCCAACTCAATCCAGCCCAGGTTGCTATTGGCGAAACGAGCTGTTTCGCCTATGAATGTGATCCTGGCCTTGCGGGAGCTTATCAGCCATTCAGCTTCGGTTAGCAGGCGTAGAAAAGTAGGCTCCTCAGTCACATAATTGTCCCCCCATATAATTGCTATGGGCTCAACAGGGCCAAAGCAATGGAGCATATGCGTATTGGCCAACCCGACCGCGGCCGCAAGATCCCGGCGAGCAGGTTCGCGTATGAAGTTCGCTTCTGGCAGCATTGGCAACTGTTCGTTCAGAGCTCCCATGTAACGCTCGTTGGTCGATACAAATATGTTCTCCGCACCGTACGTCTCCAGAACACGATTTACGGTAAGTTGAACTGTAGACTTTGAATCGATAATGGGTTCAAATTGTTTTGGCGACACTGTACGACTAATCGGCCACAGCCGCCGCCCTGTACCACCCGCAAAAATGATGATCTTCATTTTCCTATAGTACTCCTAGTGACAATTGTAGCTGCCGGTGTCAGTGAATGTTGATCCAGCGACAGGGATAAATGACCAGGCGTAATCCGTCGAACGCAGCGTTAATTTCAGTACGCCAAAAGTGTCGTTGTTGATTACTTCGCTATTAGCGATAGGACCTTCGCCAGACGTGTGGTTCTTCCCGCCGGTGCCAACAATAAACTGTCGAATGCCTTGGTCGGGATCGGAGTGGCCGGCCGGATCTTGGGGAGCGAAACGTTCATAGTGATGATCATGCCCATTTATGACCACGTCCACATCGAATTCGTAAAGGGTTTGCCAGAAATCTTCTGTTCCAGTGTCGCTGCCATGCTTGCCTGAGCTGAATCGTGGATGATGCCAGTAGGCCAGCGTACATCTGGACGGATTCTCGGCCAGATCATTACGAAGCCACAACTCCTGCTCGGATCCTTCACGACAGCCGTCTATCTTGGAACAGTTGCTATTTA
Source organism: Chloroflexota bacterium (assembly GCA_030599405.1). Lineage (GTDB taxonomy): Bacteria > Chloroflexota > Anaerolineae > Promineifilales > Promineifilaceae > UBA11865. The sequence continues at coordinate 3,579 of JAUVOB010000219.1, forward strand.
AAACGACAATGTGCCACTCCCCAAGTTGATAGCTGTAATAGCCCTTATCCGGGTCGCCGGCCGCGGCGCCGAAATAGTCGAAATAGCCGGTCGCATTCTCTGTGAGATAGTCATGATTGCCCGGAGCAGGGCGCGTGCGGGCCTTGTGGCGACCCCACGAAGGATCGTAGCAATTCTCGAACTCTTCCGCCGTTCCAGAATCGTAGACATTGTCGCCGGCCGTAAAGACGGTACCTGGTATTGAGTCCAGCAGGTCGGCCGTCATTTCGTCCTCGGGATCGTCACATTCGACGATGTCTCCAGCGCCGACAAGCACGGCTTCATCACTGGTCGCTGGTGCGCTTATCATATTGGGTAAATAAATAGTCAGCGTGATCGTAGCAGGAGGCTCAAGGCCATTTTCATGAAGTGCGTCGAGGTAGGCGCCAAAACCAGATGCGGTTTCCCACTGCTCGGCTGCTTCCACTGAGCTTCCCTCACCCCATTCATTGAAGGTTGTAATGAGATGAAAGATCGCATCGGAGTTGACCATGTCCTGAATATTCTGGCTCCAACGGGCCAGATCTCGGTCCAAACGTGGCCC
>JAUVOB010000283.1 GCA_030599405.1 Chloroflexota bacterium
GATATCACCAGCCCGCACGAAGGAGCGTAAGATGTTTTTTAATAGCGCCTTATTCTGGTTTCTTATGGGAGTGCTGTTCATATTAATCGCCGCCGGCCTCAATGCGTTTGCGAAAGACCGCGGTTGGGTAATGACCTGGTGGAAATGGGTCCTGTCGATTATCTGGTACACGATCTTCACTATGACCTTCTATGCTACCGGCATCCTGATCGGTGAAAACGAAGGCAGCGCCGCCTGGAAGATCTTGCTACTAGGTCTGTTCATCAGCTTAATATTAGGCGTCGGTCTTTGGCGCCTGCTGATGATCAAGCCGAAGGAATCCACACCGGCTGAACCGGAACCAGTTCCTGCAGAGGCTTGACGGCTACTTAATATCACAATGTAAGGCAGGGTGGAAGGAGTAAACCTCCTTCCACTTTTCCAATCCACGCCATGCGTTGGATTCACTTTTTGCATCCAATTACAACACTTCTTACCCCCATTACCGTTGCTCATTCCGACTTTGCCAGTATGCTCTGGATCACGGGTATCAGAAATGACAAGAGGTAAACAGGCGGAACGACGCAAATACTTGGCATCCTGCCGCCAGGCTCTTTCGGAAGCACAATCAGCTGGAGATGAAAGGCTGATCTCGGTGGCTATGGCCAACCTTGGATTGGCCCTTTTTGGGCTGCGCAAATTTGAAGACGGTCTATCAAACTTTGACGAAGCTGTGGAACGAGCAGCGAGTCTAGGCGATGTGAAGTTACAGGCTCAATGTCTTGGCATTAAGACGCTGGCCTACCAGGAGATCGGCCGCCTTCCGGACGCCTATGAAACGGCCGGCGAGATCCTGAGCCTGGCTGAGGAGTACGACGATAAGGGGATGAGATGCGATGCGCTCGCCAGCCAGGGTCAGATCCTGCTCGACTCGGGTGAGCCGATGACAGCTTTCGAGAGGTTCCGGGATGCCCGCCAGATCGCCTACGAGATCGATGATAAACGCCGGCAAATGAATGTAATTGGCGCATTGGGGAATTACAGCCTGGCGGTTACGTCCCTCGATCGAGCCGAGGCTTATTTTGAAAAAGCCGCGGGATTGGCCCGTGATCTTGAAGATCCCCAGGCAGAGAACGGCTATTTGGGCAACAAAGCCATGACGCTGTCCTGGCAGGGAAAATATTCGCAGGCGGCGCTTATCTTCGAGGGAGTTCTAGCCTTCGTGGAAGAATCAAGAGATCGCGAGGCACAGATCCAGACCTTACGTCATCTTGTACGCGTATATTCTGAACTTGGGGATGACGCAAGGGTCATTGAATATGGACTTCGAGGTATCAGACTTGTCAACGAGACTGATGACGAGGTCGTTTATGCGTTTCTGGAAGCTATGATCCCTGCCTACTACAGGATGGATAGGGTGGAAGAAGCAGAAAACGTAATAATTGTCGCAATAGAGGTAGCCCAAGCCTTGAAGGACAGGAACAAGGAAGTTGACCAACTACTAAGCCTGGGCGAGTCATACATGCTCTCAAGCCCGGGGACAGCGAGGCTGAACCAAGCGCTTGATGCCTATCGAGATGCCCTGGAAGGAGCAAGGGAGATTGGCAGGAAACAGGATGAAGCCTATCTTATCGGCCGGATCGGTCTCACACTGGCCGAACTCGGCCGTATAGACGAGGCAATCGCCTACCATCGGGATGCGCTTGGGCTTGCCAGGGACCGTCAGATTCCAGAACTTGAAGGCGAGCAGTTGATAATGCTGGCAATGGCTTATCGCGAGAAGGGAGACTTGGAAGAAGCAAGCGCCCATTGTCGCGCGGCGATAGCGGTCTACTTAGTGGCCGAATCTTTCGACGAAGTTGAAAACAGTAGAAAATTACTGGCGGAGATCGACGCCGATCTTAGTAGCCGACCGGTTAACGAGGAGCCGTTGGAGTAGTATCTCCGTGAAGAACACTTCATTCGGATTATCAAAGCGAGATTTGCGGCGAAGAACTGAACGTATCTTTGCCATCATTGCCCTGGTCCTAATAGCTGTAGTCTGGATCGTGGGAGCTCAGCGCGCCGAATCTGGGCTCCAACCTGCCGTTGAAAGCGCCATGCCCGGCGCCGAGCACATCGTCCGGATCGAAGACGGATTGTATGAGGCCTGGGAAGATAGTAGTGAAGAGAATCTGCTCGGTTATGTGGCTATTGGCGAAGCAGATGGATATGGTGGTCCATTTACCATGGCCGTAGCTGTGAATCTGGCGGGAGAGGTCGTCGGAACGGCCATTGTTGACAGAAAAGAGACACCCGCATGGATGGATAGGGTGTTTAAAAGCGATCTGATCGAATCGGTAGTGGGAAAGTCATACTCAGACAGCTTTGTGATCGGGGAGGATCTGGACGGCGTTACAGGAGCAACTTACACGGCAAAGGCCATTGCCGAATCCGTGCTGGATGGCAGCCAGGTAGTAGCTCAACATCTGGGTTTTCCTGTGGAGGAACCGCCGCCGCCCAAGATTGTGTTCGGCGTTCCCGAATTTGTCCTTATCGCCCTCTTTGCCGTGGGATATGTGGGCCATCAAAGAAAATTCAAGTACAGGAAACAGGTTCGTTGGGGCTCGATGTTAGTTGGGCTGGTCGTCCTAGGTTTTCTCTACAACAGCCCGATCACAATAGCCTATATCAACAAGCTGATCTTGGGTTATTGGCCCCAGTGGCAGACCAACCTTTACTGGTATTTTCTTATTGGCGGCATTGTTTTCGTCTTCACCGTGGAAAGTAAGAATCCATACTGTGAGTGGTTCTGCCCATTTGGCGCGGCACAGGAGTGTATGGGTGTTGTTGGTGGCGCGAAGCCGCGCCGGCCGAGGCGTTATTACAATCACATAAAGTGGGTGCCTCGAATAATGGCTCTAGGCGCGATCCTGTTGGGAGTTTATTTTCGCAGCCCTGGATTGGCCAGCTACGAGATCTTTGGAACCTTATTCAGCCTTGTCGGGTCAGGCATCATGTTCGTCGTGCTAGGTCTCGTACTTATCGCATCACTATTCATCAAGCGTCCCTGGTGCGACTATTTGTGCCCAATCAGTCCGGTTGTCGACATTATCCGCGTCTTTCGCGAATGGGTGAAAGAGTTATGGCAGAAAGTAAGTCCAATTCGAATTCTAAAACCAAAAACAGAAAACGTCTGATAGAGATCGTAATATTGCTTTTCGTGATCGTCTGCGCCAGCCTGCTGGTGCTGCAGATCGCTATCAACGTCATGGAATTCTTAAGTTAGGCGCGTCGATAAGGCGCACCATGTTGAGAATAAAGAGCTTGTTTCATGGAAGATAAGAAAAGGAAACGGCCGCGTTTTCCAGGCACAGATCGCCGGCAGTTTCTCCGTATCGTGGCGATGAGTGGTATCGCCGGGGTGATGATGAAGGCAGGGTGGGATACGCATGCAGAGTTGGAGACCATCAGCGAGACCCGTTTGTTGATGGGAAC
>JAUVOB010000202.1 GCA_030599405.1 Chloroflexota bacterium
ATGACCCAGCCCCTTCGTTAGGCCTATTCCAATAACTGGAGCGGAGATTTCCATGCCCGACTTAGTTCGCTTCATTTTGAACACGAATCTTGGTATTCGCTTACAAACTGCGTAAATGTAAGCTTCGGTTAAAGGAGCGTAGCCGATTTATCCAGCTTAAGATCCGCGAGACTCGATTTCATCCCGACTGCCTCCGAGACCAACTCCCGCTAACAGTTCGTCAATCGAAACCGAGTCAGTCTGCCCCTGTTGAAGTCGCAGAAGGAACTCGACATTCCCGCTTGATCCGGTAATTGGTGAGCGGATCAAACCCAATGGATTTAGGTCTCTATGCTTTGTCCATTGCAGGAGGTTTTCGAGCACGTGTCGATGCACCTCGGAATCTCGTACGATGCCACCTTTCCCTACATTCTTTCGCCCGGCCTCAAATTGTGGTTTTACCAACGCGACGATATCACCGGGATAAGCGAGCCAACCTACCACGGAAGGCAAAACTAATTTTAGCGAGATGAATGACACGTCAACAGCTGCAAAAGCAACTTCTTCAGGTAGCGAATCCAGATATCTGGCGTTCGTTCTTTCCATTACGATGACGCGGTTATGTTGTCGCAGTTTCCAATCAAGTTGTCCGTAACCAACGTCAATGGAATAGACTCGAGACGCGTTCCGCTGGAGGAGTACGTCTGTAAATCCTCCCGTGCACGCACCCACATCGGCACAGACTAGATTCGAGACGTCGATATGAAATAATTCCAGGGCAGCGTTCAACTTATAACCACCCCGGCTCACGTAGGGTGCCGCTGCGACGATTTCGATGTGGGCGTCTTTAGACACCATGTGGCCAGATTTGGTTACCGGTTCGCCATCTACCAAGACTTCTCCGGCCATAATGATTGCTTGGCTTTTCGAACGAGAATTCGCGAGACCTCTCTCCAAGACGAGCCTGTCGATTCGCTCTTTATTCTTGCTCATTTATCGCGAGCCCGCCATTCAATATAGGCGTCAGAGAGCGACTTCTCTAGCGGAATATTCGGTTGCCAACCAGTTTCCCGATTAATCTTTGTGTTGTTTCCATAGATCATTGGCGTTTCTAGCGGGCGGTAACGATCTGGATCTTTGATAACCTCAACATCGATCCCTGAAATCTTGATCAATGTATTGAGTATGTGCTGGATAGATACGGGTATTCCAGAGCAAACAAGATATGATTGACCAGGTGAACCGGACTCAGCAAGCATCCTATAGGCGCGGACGATGTCCCTCACATCTGTGAAGTCTCGCTCTGCCTCCAGGTTGCCCACCTTGACAACTGGTTCCAACTCACCAGACGAGATCTTCGCTAGCTGACTCGCGAAATCTGGCACGACAAAACCACGCGCCTGGCGTGGTCCTATATGATTAAATGGCCTAGCCTCTATTACCGGCAGCGAGTATCGCCTCCAATACAACATGGTCAAGATTCCGGCAGTCCATTTGCTTACGGCGTAAGGATGGGATGGACTAGGAGGGGTCTCTTCATCTACAGGTAAGTCAGATTCTCTCAGTGAACTGTAGAGAAGAGCACTAGTTACAGCGATAACTTTCGGCTTTCCGGTGATCATGGCTGCTTCTAGCACGTTAGCTGTTCCACCGGCATTAATGGCCAATGTCTGCGCTGGGTTTATCCATGATTGAGCAGGTGATGCGATGCCACCCAAGTGGTAAACAATAGATGGATTCGCCTTCGAAAAAGCCGATTTGAGTCCCGCACGATCGGTTAAATCACCGGCGATGGGGATGAAATTCTCATGATCCGGCAGCGGTTGGTGGCTTGATGCGGGATGAACCAGGCCGTAGACTTCGTAACCGTCGTCGAGCAGCGAGTCAACCAGATGTGAACCAGCAAATCCGGTAACGCCCGTTAAGAATACTCGCGTCAATTATACCTCCTCGTTCACGGTATTATACCTTCCGGGCGCTAGACGGCATCATTCGCACCTCCAATCACCGGGGGGTATAATTTTGGTCGTGAGGAGTAATCGCGATCTAAAAGCCATCTATGCTGTTCTAGGCGCTTTGCAGCGTGCTTTAGGTGACCGGTTAACGGCGCTTTACAGTTTCGGTGGTATATCTGCTTGTACCTATTGCACGACTCCCAGCGGTATCAACCTCCTCGTTGTGATAAGTGACAATACACGAATGCAAGATGTCCGCCAGGCGTTGCGGCAGGTGTGGCGATTACATAGTGCAGAACTTGGTCAGGTTCCCCTTGTCGCTAGAAGAGCAAGTTTCCTCAGACACATTAAATTAGATCCGATTCTAGCCTATGATTTAGTCGCCACTGGCGAGAAGCTGGCTGGAGAGTCTTTACTAACAGAACACCCGGTTCCCGATCCCATTGAACTTCTGGCAAGGTTAGCTAGCGAAACGATGCGGGCTTCAGCGGTTCTCGCACCGACCATGATTTCACAGCAAGAATCAGAAAGAGCAGTTAATTCTCTTCGCTGTCTAGCTAAGGAGTATCTGGCCGAAGACTATTCCCCAGTAGACGTTCCAGCAAGGATTTACTCGGGCATTCAACGGTATATTTCTTACCAGGTCGGACGCTATGATGAGCTAGCCTGGAACGCTATCGAGGAATCAGGAACAGCGCCCGTCTTAGAAGTTCTATTGGCCGTTTATTCTATGGAGAACCGTCTGGTTCTCGTCCTTCCAGATCTTCCAGCGGAGGAATTTGCAGATCGCATAACTTCCATTAACTGGCGTTCCGTTGCCAACGGAATCGCCGGTGAATACCGAGGACTTCGTTTAACAACGCCGGCACAGCTGCGTCTGGTTCTACAACTCGAAGGAGCGGCCGATTACACTCTAGGTACGTTCGAACATGCCTGGGGCATAGATCTGTTATCTGATCTGGAGATCGACCGTTGGCGCGTACTTCGTGATCTAGCCAGACTTCCTTCTGATATATTGATCGACACGCTTCCTCGATCGCTGATCGTATGTAACGATAGCGATCTCCCCGTCCTCGTTCACGATCTTCAAAATAAGCTGCTTAACATCCAATTGCGTACCGAATTGTTCAGTCGTATGGAATACAGTGTCGCTGAAATGCCGCCTGAACCTCTTCCAGATCGAAGTGCACCAAACCATGTCAGGATCGAGGCGATTGCCAACCAGCTGGAATGGTGGGCCGATTATTATCATCAGGAAATGGAATCAGCCCGTACTCTTACCGGTTAAGCAACATTCCTGTGTCTGCGCGTCGATATTTTGGTAGGGATTTGCGATTCTTACCAGCTATCCGATTATTAATCGCTCTCCTCATCATTAGTTCACTCCAGCCTGCACCTGATCTTGTCACTATCGGGCAAGCCCAGACAGTTCACAGCGATCACATGATTATGGGCGTTCATACAAGGCTTACAGACGAAGTTGAAACCTGGAAGATAAAGAGAAGCTTGGAGCTTGTGCGTCTGATGGGAGCCAACTGGATAGTCGAGTTTTTTCCCTGGGCTTACTATCACGCCGAAGACGGTTCATTCTCCTGGGACCACCCAGACCTCGTGGTCGAGCATGCTCACAATCAAGGTCTGACTATCATTGCTCGTTTAGGTTTAACGCCTGGTTGGGCAAGGCCACCGGATACTCCCCTTACATACCTTGATTCTGACAGCTATGAACATTTCGCCGATTATGCAGCTGCGTTCAGCGAGAGATACCGGGGTAAGGTTGACTATATTATCGTAGGTAACGAACCCAACCTCAGTTTTGAGTGGGGATACCGGAAAACGCCGGCTCAGAATTACGTTGATCTTCTCCGGATTGTGTATCCAGCTGTTAAAGAGGCAAATCCCGATATGAAGGTATTGGCTGGGGCGTTAGCCCCAACTCTAGAACCGGATAGCTCTCCATGGGGCTACGGGGATTTAGACTATTTGAACGAGATGTATCAATTTGGAGCGGCAAGTTATTTCGACGGCTTGGCCGTTCACGCCTATGGTCTGACCTCGCCACCAGATGCCATTCCAGACGAGGACCTTTTAAACTTCAGACGTGTCGAGCTCGTTCGAGAAGTCATGATCAACCATGGGGACAAAGACTCTAAAATTTTCATCACTGAAACCGGCTGGAATGATCATCCCCGGTGGACGCTAGCTGTCACACCTGGTCAGCGAATTCAATTTACTTTAGACGCTGTTAGATACGCGGAAAAGAATTGGCCATTCGTCGAAATGATGGCAATTTGGTCATTTAGGTACCCTGCCCCGACAAAAAGCTACATGGACTACTACACGTTACTAACCCCAGAATTTGTTAATAAACCCATCTACGACGCACTGAGGAACTTCAGCGGAAATTAGAGATTGCGATTATGATTCTCCTTCATTGCTACGTCTTTATCATGAGCGCA
>JAUVOB010000231.1 GCA_030599405.1 Chloroflexota bacterium
AACCAGGTACTCTACTAAACGTGTAGCTCTTCCCACACAGATCAGTAATACACCCGTTGCTAAAGGATCCAGAGTACCGGAATGGCCAACCCGCCTCATATCAACCAGCCATCGCACCTTGTCGACTACGTCATGGGAAGTCAGCCCGGCTGGCTTATCAATATTAAGAACGCCCTCAGCCATGGTGACCAATAAGGAATTTTCGAATTTCCACCCGCGCAAGAACGATTAGCGGCATCCCCTTCAGTCGTTGTTTGCTTTCAGTTCAGCTCGCTGCATTCGGATTGCCTGCTTACTTTTGGAAACGACAAGGGCCTCTACCTGTTCCAAAGGTCCCTCGATCGTGCAGCCGGCGGCCTGGTGGTGGCCTCCGCCCCCCAGATCAGTCGCCACTTCAGATACGCTATACGGGGGCCGGGAACGAAAGCCAACAGAAACGCGGCCGTCTTCCAGCTCCATAATCACCGCGCTCATCCTTGCCTGATAGACATTGGCCATCATGTTGCCCAATCCAAACGAGCTAGTGCCGTTGTGACCAGCCTCCGCGCGCTCCTGGTTCGTGATGGTCGTCCACAGAACACCCTCTTCCAATTTCATATTGCTAAGACCCTTCTGCCAGATCAGCAGGGTCGCGATATCCTTCAGATCCATGGCTCTAGTCAAGATTGAGAAGAGATTGATACCGCTGTCTAAAAGGGCGCTGGCAACCCTTAACGTATGGGATGTAACGTTGGCTGTTCGAAAACCCAGCGTGTCCGTCAGCAAGCCGGTCAGCAAGCATGTTGACAGATCGGGTGTCAACTCAACCCCGAGCTCAGGCAACAACTCATAGAGGATCTCCGTGGTGGAATTGGCTTTGGCACTCACGATGTTGATCTTACCGAAATTGGTGTTGGTGATGTGATGGTCGATATTAATGACGGGTGGGATTGGATCAGGGAGTGTGGCATAAGCCTTGCCCATTCGGTCGGTATCCCCGCAATCAAGAGAAATGATGAGATCATAGGAAATCGACCTGTCTGGCTCAGTTTCTACCTCGTCAGCAAGGGCAAGGTACTCAAAGCGCTTGGGAAGGCCATCATCACATACCAGGCTGTAATCCTTGTCTAATTGCTTTAGGGCGACACCGGTAGCCGTAAGCGAGCTAATGGCGTCCCCATCAGGTGCGATATGAGCAATGACCAGGATCTTCTCGGCTTCCTCTAGAGCCAGGCCAATCGACTCGATTGTAGAGCTATCAAGCACGCCTATGCGTCTCCTACTTCCTCGATCTCTTCTGGGATATCTAAGTTATCGAGCAATTGGCTGATACGCTCCGCGTGGGCCAAGGATGGATCCCAATGAAAATGCAGTTGAGGGGTAGTTCTAAGCGTAAGGCGACCGGCGAGCTCGCGGCGCATATAACTGTTTGCCCCGTCTAAGGCCGCCATCACCTCTTCTTGGCGCGAATCATCACCTAAAGCATTGACGAATATATCCGCATACTGAAGCTCTCGGTCAATCTCGACGGCTGTGATGGTGATATCTTGTAGCCGGGGATCGCGCATTTCTCGCAGAACCAAGATGCTCAAGATTATCCGTATCTGCTCGGCCGTGCGCTTTTGACGGATCTTGCTCATCCGCTCACCTGCTCTTCGACGAAGAATTCAAGAATGTCACCCGGTTCGTAGTTCGTCCAGTTATCGATGCTAACGCCGAACTCGAAACCGGATTTAATCTCGCGAACGTTCTCTTGTAAGTGTTTCAAGCTGGAAACTTTGCCCGTGTGGATCAATGATGTCTCACGGATAACGCGGATCCGGGAGTTTCGCCTCGCTTCACCAGTTCGCATGTAACAGCCGGCAACCACTCCAGCGCTCCTAATCCTAAATACCTGGCGGACCTCGGCTCGGCCAATGATCACTTCCTCGAACACCGGTCCGAGCATGCCCTTCAAGGCTTTCTCTACATCTTCAATTAGCTTATAAATGATTTTGTAGGTATTTATCTCGACCTGCTCACTGGTCGCAGCTGCTCTTGCAACCGTATCGGTCTCAACGTTAAAGCCCAAGATAACCGCGTCAGAAGCAGACGCGAGCATAATGTCGTTTTCTGTGATATCTCCAGTTGCGGCGCGCAGAATTTCCAGCTCCACCTCTTCAGAGCCGAGTCCTTCCAGTGAATTCACTAGCGGTTCCAAAGAGCCCTGAACATCTGCCTTAACGATCAGATTAAGCGACTTTGTATCTCCTTCCTGGAGCCTTTCGAAGAACTCATCCAGGCTGATTGGCGCACGTCTTTCTTCGGTCTGGATCCCCTGTTCCTCATAATCTTCAATGATTCGTCGGGCGATCTTCTCGCTCGTTACAACATTGAATTGATCGCCTGCTTTAGGAATACCGTTGAGTCCAGAAACAGAGACGGGCATCGACGGAGCAGCTGACTTTATCAGCTTACCGCGGTAGTCATACATCGCTTTTATGCGGCCGTAATGTTCCCCAATGAGCAAGGTTTGACCCGTCATGAGGGTTCCATTTTGAACCAAGAGCGTGGTCATAACTCCCCGCCCTCTCTCCATACGGGCTTCCAGGACGGTACCGGTCGGAGAGGCCTTCGGGTTGGCACGAGGTTCGATATCCTCGGCGGTTAGCACGATAGCCTCCAACAGATCCTCAATACCCTCCTGCTCTTTAGCTGACACCGGAATGACGAGTGTGTCACCATCCCACTGATCAGGCGTCAGCCCGACCTCAGACAGCTGCTGCAGAACCAGATTTGGATTTGCCGATTCCAGATCGATTTTGTTCATGGCGATCACTATCGGAACGCCGGCCGCCCGGGCATGATCGAGCGCTTCGTGAGTCTGGGGCATCATTCCGTCATCGGCTGCGATGACAAGAATGGCGATATCTGTGGCCTGGGCACCCCTGGCACGCATGGCCGTAAAGGCTTCGTGACCAGGCGTATCCAGGAAGGTGATCACGCTTCCGTTATAGCTAACCTGGTAGGCGCCGATATGCTGGGTTATGCCACCAGCCTCACCGGATTGCACATCTGTATGACGTATGATGTCCAAAAGTGAAGTCTTGCCATGATCTACATGTCCCAGCAGGGTGATAACCGGAGGACGAGCAAGTAGGTTTTCCTGGTCCTCTTCGGCCAATATTCGTCGCCAGACTGGTTGAGCGGCAGCTTCGGCTTCTTCTTCTACCAAGGGCGCTACAGGCGGGATCGCCTCAAATCCCATCTCTTCGGCCACGATAGCTGCCGTATCGAAGTCGATTTGCTGGTTGATGTTGGCCATGATGCCATTGTTCATCAACTCCTTGATCACATCGATTGGGCTGGCTTCCATGACATCAGCCAGCTCCCGGACAGTCAAGAAGTCGGGGATTTCAATGACCGTTTTTGTCTCTGTCATAATCAGCTAATCCTACTTCAAGTCCTATTAGGTGAGCCTATTACTAATTAGCAGAGGCCTGGTCTCCGATCGCTTTTACGAGTGCTGTCGCTTACTTGTCGCCGAATTATCTGGCTCATTCCGATAATCGAAAACTTAGCTCAGCAGTAAACCCTTAACCCTGCGAATGCGATTTCGGCAGATTAGTGGCCAACGCCATTTTGTCTGCCTTAGCAACCTCGGTTTGGAGGGCGCGATCAAGAACCTGGCTCTCCATCGCTATGTTCCAGCAGTCGATATTGTCGCATAGATACGCACCTCTGCCGTTGAGCTTGCCGGATGGATCAACTACAACTCCACTGTCTTTCGTACGTACAATTCTCGTCAAGCGTCGTTTGTCGACCTTCAGCCGACACACAACGCAGGTGCGCTGTGGTATATGCTTTCGTCTACCGATTTTTTTAGCCAAATTCCTCTGAATTTATTTAAATCTCGTCCTCAAATACTTCATCGGTTTCCATGCCCTCGTAATCTTCCCACTGAGGACGACGTCGACC
>JAUVOB010000277.1 GCA_030599405.1 Chloroflexota bacterium
GGTGGAACAGCTCGAGCTAAATCGCAGTGGACGCTCTTTTCCCCTGGGTCCAAGATGGATGCTAGTGGTGGTCGGTGCAGCAGGGCTGCTCACCTTTCTTACGGCGATATTTACCGGCTTTCTCAGTGGCGATTCGGTATTGGAGATCGTTGGTTGGCTTGCGCCTATCTGGCTGGCGATCACATTTATGGGAGCTGCTGTAGCTTCAATAGTCAGCTATCTACTGGTGCCGATAATATTTATACTTGAGTGGTTAATTGGTCTGATACCATTCGATTTTAGCGGCCCAACCACTGAGCCAGTGGAGTTCGATCTGGAATCGCCATTTGCGACCCTCCAGCCGGAAGAGCTCGTAGAACAAGCGCCACAATTGATTGAGATCTCGCAACGTCTGCTTCCCATATTGATTATGGTCTTCATCATTCTGTTGGTCTCCCTCGCCCTGGGTAGACTTTTTAGAATGGCTCGCCGCCCAGCCGATCTAGAGTCCACATCCATTAGCCCGATGGTTGGATTTGGTAGTCTTGAGAAGCCCGGTGTCGCTCGCAGGCTCTTGGACAGGCTCGGATTTATCAGGCGCTGGCGATCTGCAACTTCAATCCGCCGCATCTATCAAGCCATGAGTGACAGTGCGACTGACCATGGTTATCCCAGGTCGGAATCGGAGACGCCCTATGAATATCTGGAGACTCTGGCGAAAGCCTGGCCAACCTTTAAGGATGAGACTGAGTTAATAACAGAAGCCTACATCCGAGTTCGCTACGGTGAAATCCCTGAAACGCAAGAAGAGATGGACAAGATCGTCATCGCCTGGGAACAACTTCAGGAGATTGATCCAACGGATACATCTGGGGATGAATCAAGGATGGACATCCTGCGCAAGATTTAGCGATCCATCGGTCTGTTCTGTTATGTATACAGCGGTTTGACACCGATCTTAGCGGATGGTATCATCCGGCGAGCTCAGCCAGAAAGGAAATAACCCCCGTTCGCGCAAGCCGTTCAAAGGAGTATAGGGGATGAGATCGCGTACTGAGTTGATGGTTGATCGCCTGCGGGATCTTCAAGCAGGAACACCAGACATCGAAGCATCAGCCGTCGTCAGCGTTGATGGTCTTATTATTGCTTCGTCATTACCTTCAGGTGTCGACGAGGACCGTATTTCCGCTATGTCCGCGGCCATGTTATCGCTCGGAGACCGTATCGCCGAAGAATTGCGCCGCGGTAAACTGAACCAGGTATACATCCGGGGAACAGAGGGTATCATTGTTCTTATGGCGATTGGCGAGGAGGCCGTGCTGACGGTCATGGCAAGGAACAGCGCGAAACTCGGTCTGATATTTTTAGATATGAAGCGCGCGACGGCTGACCTGGAGAGGCTGATATAAGAGGCTAAATGACGTATATAGACCGTCACAAATCAATCTTGAACCTTAAGAGGAGGGGCATGTCACCCAAAATGACATGCCCCTCCTCTCTTTATGGGCTACCTAAACGAGGTTGAGATAGTCGCAAAGCTAACTGTACTGGCTCCAGGATGCTAATTGTTTACATAATCTTTCATCATTCATATTGTTATCTTTATTCAAATCAGGTGTGACAATGACAAAATATATCTTCTTCACCGGTGGTGTAGTCAGTTCTGTTGGCAAAGGTGTAACAGCGGCTGCCGTTGGACGTATCCTCAAAGCCCGGGGCATCTCTGTTACCGTCCAAAAGCTAGATCCCTACATCAATGTCGATCCGGGAACCATGTCCCCTTACCAGCATGGCGAGGTGTTCGTAACCGAAGACGGGGCAGAAACCGACCTCGACCTCGGCCACTATGAACGGTTCATTGACGTCAATTTGAGCCAGGATTCGAACGTCACGACGGGCAGGGTTTATGCTGAAGTCATCGCCAAAGAGAGACGAGGCGACTATCTTGGAGGGACGATTCAAGTTATTCCCCATATAACCAATGAGATCAAACGTTATATCCGGGCGGTCGCCGAAAGCAGCCAGGCTGATGTCGTCATTGTCGAGGTCGGAGGTACGGTGGGTGACATCGAGAGTCTGCCGTTTATGGAAGCTCTGCGTCAGATGCGCTCCGACATAGGTCCCGAAAACACCTTCTATGTACACGTTACCTTCCTACCCTACATCGCCGCAAGCCGCGAACTTAAGACCAAACCAACCCAACACAGCGTTCGAGAGTTGCGTGGAATTGGCATTCACCCCAACGCCATCATTGCCCGCGCGGATCATGATATCCCCCACGAACATATTGAAAAGATCGCCTTGTTCTGCGATGTTGAATCGAGAGCCGTCATTCCGGTCGCCACCAGCGATGTTCTCTACAATATTCCTCTCCAACTCGAGGATAGTGGGCTTGGCGATTACATTGTCGAAAGCCTTGGATTGGTTGGCGCGGAGCCAGATCTTAGCGAATGGACGGCAATGATCGAAGAGATCAGGAAGCCCAAACCGTCGATACGCATCGGTATTGTTGGAAAATACGTAGAGCTACATGACGCCTACATGAGCGTGCGTGAATCGCTCTATCACGCCGGCATCTCCAACCACCGGCAGGTGGAGGTTGTTTGGATACACTCCGGCGATCTGGAAAAAGGAAAGGGCTGGGAAGAGTTTGAAAGCCTCGACGGTGTCGTGGTGCCCGGTGGCTTTGGTTATAGAGGCATCGAGGGAAAGATCGTCGCGGCCCGCTGGGCACGTCAATATGAGGTACCCTATCTAGGGCTCTGCCTGGGCATGCAGGTTATGTGTATCGAGATCACCCGGCATATTATTGGTTCCGATGAACCCAATAGTACTGAGTTCGATGCGAAAACCTCCTACCCTGTTATTAGCCTGATGCCGGATCAACACGGACTGGCCGACATGGGTGGCACGATGAGGTTGGGGATTTACCCCTGTGATTTGCAGGAAGGAACCTTAGCCGCGAAGGCCTATGGGAAATCCCGGGTAAGTGAAAGACACCGCCATCGTTGGGAGTTCAACAATGCATACCGCGATCTGCTTAGCGAACACGGGATGGTATATAGCGGCCTTTCCCCGGATGATCGTCTGGTCGAGATCGCCGAGTTGAAAGACCATCCCTTCATGCTCGGATGCCAATTCCACCCTGAATTCAAGAGCCGACCCAACCACCCACACCCCCTATTCGATGCTTTCTTAAATGCAGCTGTTGAACACCAGGGAAGGCGAAACGGGCGCCCCAACAATATTGAGGTTGCCCACAAGGTGACGAAAAATGACCAGGGACAGCAACCGATATCGGAGCAGGTAAACAGCTCGGGCAAACACAAATCTGATGGGGCTCGCGAGAGGTCTCCGGCCGCTTAATAACTAAGAAGGCTCTCTATCCGCTCTCGAATTCTGTCGACAGTCGGAACCACTGCATCCATTAAGCTCGTGTTGAAGGGAACCGGGACAGGCGGTGCGGCCAATCTCTCTACCGGTCCATCGAGGTCCA
>JAUVOB010000402.1 GCA_030599405.1 Chloroflexota bacterium
CCCTTCTGATGAGTAATATCGTGCAAGCTCCGATTCAATTTACCATTGGGCCAACGGATTCAATCTGGCTATTTCCTGCATCTCGGTTAATAGATCTGTTAAGTGCTCCGTATGATCACTTCTTGACGAGGAAATTGGTCTTTCTTCTGGAACACGAAGCCCTGAATCCTGAAGATAGGGGATGACAATCTCCTCCCATTCTTGTTTCAATCTCTCCCGATCGGGAATTAAGGCTGCATTGACAAGAACCTGGCTTTCATGGGTACTCGCGAATAATTGACCCACAAACGGCCAAAGCGCCTCCAGGGCCAGTTGGGTCCGTCTGTTACTGTCGTCTGTTCCCAGCCCAAGACGTTTCATCCAGTTACTCGTGTGCCGATAGTGATAAAGCTCTTCAGTCCTTATCTTGCCGGCGATGTCGGCTAAGGGTTTAAAGTTACAGTTCACGAGATTGGCAAGGTTTACAAATTCGTAGGCGTCAAACAGGTATTGTCGGGTCATGGTGAAGGCCCAGTCACCATTTGGCAGCTCGACCATTTGCACATTACGGTAATCATCAGCCAACCGAAAGAACACCAGGCGATCCGGGTCATCACCTGATATGTTACTGCACAGGTCATACCATAACACTGCGTGTCCAAGTTCATCCTGGGCTATGTTGGAGAAAGCGATATCCTCTTCCAATATTGGCGCATGACCAGTCCATTCTGAGTCGCGATGGGCTAGAATAAGTTCATCATCTGCCATGGATAGGGCAATCTCAGCAACAGCCTCTAAAAGCTGGTCGTTTGGCTTATTCGTCACCGGTCCACCTTACCACGCCGGTCATTTTTTACCTCGTGCATGGCCTTAACTACCTTGTATTCGCGCGGATGCCTGTATGTTTTGGATCCAGCGGGATCGAACATGGTCGGAGCATCAGATTCTTGGCTTTGGAGAATCGCATTCTCCGGGCAAACCCACCACACGTAAGTTTTCGTATCACCATAGATCTCTATCGCCCTCCCTAAGGCCTGGGTTGGCGAAGTCGCATCAACCTGACCGGAATAAACAACATAAGCCATCGAACGTCGCTGGCTTAATTTCTGAAAGACGATGTATTTCTCCGGATTAGGATCTTCCTCTACCTTTGTACTGAACCAGCGCGGATTGTCTTGTAACTCCTGATCCGTCATCGCGAAAACCGCTTCAGCCGGCACAACCCAGAGGCTGTAGCAAGTGGGCCGGCGGACACAGACATCACGGGCATTCATCATTGCCATCTCAGCATCCGGCGCATGGACCGAACCGATATTCCGATGCGGCCCATCTGGTCGATCTTGTAGGAAAACTTCGAAACGCGACCACTGGGTATCCGTCACAGTTGAGACCTCTTTTCCATATGACTTGCGTATGCGCTAACCGCCTCTCGAACCCATAGGCCATCGCTGTGCGCTTTGCGGCGAGTTTCGATCCGTTCCTTGTTGCAGGGACCATTACCCCGAACAACGCGCCAGAACTCATCCCAGTCGATTTCGCCGCTTAACCAGTCGTCATTATCCTCGTCGTAACGCAAATCTTCGTCTGGTATATTTAAGCCAAGAGCATGTAGCTCGGGGACCAGTTCATTAATGAACTCCTGCCGCAATGTATCGTTGCTTCGAGTCCTAATTCCCCATCGCTTCAATACGTTTGAGTTTGTAGAAACATTATCGGGCAATCCAAACATCATTAACATCGGCCACCACCACCGGTCAAGGGCGTTCTGAGTCATCTTTTTTTGTTCATCCGTACCCTGGGCGTATCGGATAACCATTTCTTTGCCCTGTTTCATATGGAAACCTTCTTCAGCACAGATACGGACCATTGCTCTGGAATATGGACCGTAGGAACATTGGGCCAGCATCGTTTGATTCTTTATTGCCGCTCCATCAACGAGCCAACCGATAATCCCGACGTCAGCCCAGGATAAGGTAGGGTAATTGAAGACGCTGGCGTATTTTGCCCGTCCGCTGAGGAGGGCATCCAACATCTCTTCGCGGGTTACACCCAGTGTCTCTGCCGCATGGTAGAGATATTGCCCATGACCGGCCTCGTCCTGAACCTTGGCCAGCAACACCATCTTTCGACGCAGGTTTGGCGCCCTGGTAATCCAAGCGCCCTCAGGCAGCATGCCAACAACCTCGCTGTGTGCGTGCTGCGATATCATACGGATGAGCTGATTGCGATATTCATCCGGCATCCAATCGCCAGGTTCAATCTTCTCGCCTCGAGAAATCCGTCCTTCGAATTCCTTGAGTCTAATTGGTTCAGCCAGATTCTCTTTTTCCATAAGTACTCATTGTCTGTATGTGCGATGGATGGATGCTTTGGGAGTGCGCGGGATATAGGTATATTTTAAGATATAACATTAGAAGCCCGAATTTCAGCTTCGCTATGTATTCACTTCACGTTAAGAGGTGGGATCGTGATTGGTCTAGACGTCTGACTAGAGACAGCAACGGTTGTTCGACTAACAAGCGCTGTTCGTGCAAAGAGCGCTAGAAAGCAAA
>JAUVOB010000033.1 GCA_030599405.1 Chloroflexota bacterium
ATGGGTCTGAAGCGAAAGCATCCGGAAAGAGCCTGAGAGGACGCCGTTCGACAACACGGCCGAAAATAGTCCGCGACAGGCCGTCTTCCTCAGCGTCATAGGTGATAAACTCACCGATCCTCAGCGACTGGTCACTGTCGGGTGAGACGAAGGTGAATTCGTGGGGGGATTCACCCGGTCCTTTGGTGCGACCGACCGGCTTGTGTTCCTTGCTCATTGCAGACCTCCATAGGGAGTAACTTGGGATTTCCAGATCAGGTCCGTTTGCAAGACAGAGAGTAGCGCTGTCTTCGAAGGAAACAGCTCGATGAGACGACCGATCACCCGTCTGAGTAAATAGGGCGACAACGGCGAACCCTGGGCGAGAAGAAGTGATGCATAAGATAGGTTTGGCCCCGGATTTCCCGCGTGAAATGCACGCGTTTCTTCATCTGACATTTTGTAGACAAACGTGTCACTGTTTACCGTCACGGGCGGAACGCCTTGGACGGTATCTCCCGTCTCCCTCATCGTACCAACGGCTGCGATGCCGACGAGGGTTAGCTTCTCGTTCAAGTAATCCGGAGAGAAAATGGCAAGGTCAACCTCGGAGGACAGGCGCGGACCCAGACGGCCGAAATCTGGATTCAGGAGAACGGTATCGTAGATGAGGCCGACAAGAGACCCTCCCTCGTTCATGGGAATGGAGACGAAGGTGCTGAACGCGTAATCGACCGGTTTTGGGGGATCTGCGACTTCGCCTGCCGTATATATCTGGCAGACGTAGTCCGTGTGCGAGTTCGATTTGACGATCTTACCGATTGGTGACATTCAATTGACTCCTCAGTCGCTTACTTTCGAATTCCACGATATCTATTGGCTCGAAGGTTGCCAACCTCAAACCCTTCTTCTGCGTTTGCTCGTCGCTTTTCGACTGAACCGCAACGGATAACCCTGCTGTTCCGCAAACTTTTGGAAGAGTGCGAAGAATCGCTCCCGGTCCTGCATTGAAATGACAGCCGCTGCGTCGGCCGTTTCGAGCGAATACGGATAGCCATTGCCAACAATCACCTCAGCTCGAACGATATCCAGCATCTTCGAATGCTGGTTAGATTCGTAGATCCAGCGTGGAAACTCAATCCTGGCCGGCCGGTTTTCCCCGGTTGTTTTTAGGTAGGTGAAGCAGACCTGATCGTAGTACTTCTCGATTACCTGGTCGTCTCGGGCGCAAATCATTATTTGGCTGCGATCTCCCCATTTCATCTTCGTCCTCATGAGACCCGCATCGCTGACCCGGCCTTCGTATTTCGCGCCACTAATGTGCCCGGTCATCTCAACCAAGTCGTTGGCATAGGATGTGTCGACATAGCCGATCACTGGAATACGAGTCGTGACGGAGGTATCGATGAGTTCCAGAACAGCATCGATATAGCGTCGCTGTCGCTCAGGGCGCATATGCTGAACGAAGGAGATTATGAAAGAACCATCGAAGAAGCACACTGGTTTCGGTTCATGGCCGGCTCGGCCCTTCATGTAATTTACAAGCTTCTCCGTCTCCATTTCGAACCTTCTCAGATTCACCTTCCAGTCGGGCATTCCCTCATCTGCCGCGACATCTTCAGAGAGCTCAGTGGGCGCCAATACTTCGATCGCCAGGTCTTTCTCGTACTTGCTGTCTTCCCGGTGCCGATTCTCGAACCAGGCGATCTGAACCACGCCTACCGGAATGGACAGCTCGATGCTGGGTACGATCTGTGAGCCGTCTACGGCTATAGTAGGAATGTCTTTCAAAATACTCCTTCCCCAATCCCTAGCATCTTGGTGATGAGACCAACTATGTGCGAAGGGGATGATGAGGTCTCTGTATTGGTCATGTTCGGCCGTAGGATGGGCGCCTGGGGAAAGAATAGCTGAGAGATGATCAGCTACCTCCTCCAAGGATAACGATCGGAGCACCTGCAGTGCTTCATCAAACGTTCGCTCGTGGTCTTGTCGCTTCAGAAGGGCCTCACCGAATAAATCTCGCTTAGCTTCCAGAGCGGCGATAGTCTTTGCGGGATCCAACATTAGGCGACCTCCACGTGGCTAGAACCGTTTACTTTGCTTACCCGGATCACGTGGTGGGTTTCGCGCTCGAAGGTGTCATCGTGACTGATTACGAAGAGCTGGTTAAATCCCTTGATCTTGGTGATCTGTTCGGCCAGGTTTTCACGCCGCGCATCGTCAAGGTGCGCCGTAGGTTCGTCGAAAAAGGCGATGCGAACGCCGGACATCTCGCGAAGAAGAGCCAATCTTACGGCAAGGGCCGCTGCCATCTGCTCGCCACCAGAGAGCTGGCGAAAATCACGTTTTTCACCCTTATGTTCCAAGGTAATCCCGTAGTCTATTTCCCAGCTTAACCCGTTTGAATGATCGGCCATAATATCACCATACATACGATTCGCCTGCTCTGAAACGACGCGCACAAGGCGTCTCGTGATCAAGGGGCCGGCTTCTCTTATCGTCTTCCGAATATAGGAGACGGTGGAAAGCAAACCATCTAGTTCATCGATTTTGCTCTCTATCAGCTCCAGCTGATGTTTCTCCTCAAGTAGAGCCACAGTCTCTAGTTCCACCTTGACAAGCTGACCATCGTATCCTCGATGCCTCTCATTCAATTCGGCTTCCTGGGCAATCAACGAAGCATGGCGAGTAACACTCTTTTCATGCTCGATCGGGTCATAGGATGCCTGTTCTCGTTCTAGCTCGGAGGTCGCGGAAACAGTTTCGTCCATGGCGACTTGTTTTTCCAGGAGCAGGGCTTCCACAGCTTGTTCTCGCTCTGAGAGTTTCCCGGCCGTTTGAATATTGCTCAGGTATCTTTCGTGATGTGTCCTGTTGCTCTCCATAGTCTGGTTTTGTTCATCAAGGGCGAGGTCAAGGCCGGCGAACTGTTCAAGTTCCACCAGTTTAGCATTTTGCGCATCTACGATTTCAATCTGCTTTTTCTCCGCCTCTTCGAGTGCTTCAAGAAGACGGGGCTGTTCTTCAACTCTCGCAGAGAGACGCGAAATTTCTTGTTTTGGATCGCCCAGATCCTCAAGTTTTTTTCTCAGAGAATCCTGCTGCTGAGGTGCATTTATCAGTTCGCTGATGGTTTCGCTAACTTGGGTGATGGTCATTTCCCTTTGCTCGATCTCAACCTCGATCTCCTCTAGGCTGTCGGCAGTGGCGAGCGAGGCAAGCCTTTCCTGGAACACGCGGATTTGCTTGTCTGTCTCCTTTCGTTCGTTCTCGAGCTTCTCTCGCCCTTGCTTTAGCTGGCCGATTTCAGCGCTGAACTTAATCAGTTGCTCGTTTATAGATTCAACCTCACGAGGGGCGTTGGCTAATTGTTTTGCCTCGGCCCTCCACGTGGCAACCTTGCCTGCTTTCTCAGCTAATTCCTCGACGATCTCCGCGCTTCTTCCAGGCACCGGCAGCCGGCTTAATTGATGCTCAATAGATTCAATACTCCCTTCTGATGACGTCACGAGCTGGCGGGCATCCTGTCTCTGATCACCGATAAGCGCCAATCTTTGGGCCAGGGTGGCTAGCTCAGCTTCATAACCCCGGGTCACTTCCGCGGCGTGCTCGGATGTTAAAGGCTGCTGGCATATGGGGCATTCGGCTTCATCAGTCCTTTTAAGCGTCTCGATTTTCTCTCTTAGACCTTCTTGTGAATCGGCGATCTGGGATTCATTGGCCTGCAATGATGCCAGATTCTGTTCATTATCGCTTACTGACGACCGCAGGTTGCCTAACTCGTCCTCTAAAACGGTCCTGATCTCCAGTTTTTCTTCGATTTTTCTTTTCCTTGTCTCCAGCTCCTGCAATTCAGCTTCCGCGTCAGAGAATCGTTGGCTGGCCTGCTCTTGCGCTGCCAACCGGAGGCGGGCTCCCTCAGACCTCTGTCTATATTCGTCTCGTTCCGCGTTCAAGTGGGACGTTTTTTCGTCAACTCGCCCGATTTCCTCCAGCGTATTGTGGTGGACGGCTTCCATATCGGAAATCCTCGAGGTAAGCTGCATGCGGACATCGAGTTCATTTTGAACTCGAACTAGATTCGTCTGCAGGCGTTCCATGGTCGCTCTTTCATCGGCAAACCTAGCTCTTGAATCCTCCAGACGCGTGATCTGAACCTCAACAGTCCTTA
Source organism: Chloroflexota bacterium (assembly GCA_030599405.1). Classification (GTDB taxonomy): domain Bacteria; phylum Chloroflexota; class Anaerolineae; order Promineifilales; family Promineifilaceae; genus UBA11865. The sequence continues at coordinate 4,154 of JAUVOB010000033.1, forward strand.
GTTGAGCCTCTGCTTGTTCCTGTTCCGCCGCTAGGGGTTCCAGTTTGGCAATCCTCAAGCGCGAATCTTGGACTACTTCCAAAGATTGTTTGCTATGGTCGATCCTCTGTGCAACAAGGGCGAGCTCTCGCTCAATCTCGCTTGCCTTTAATAGCAGCCTGTCGCGTTCTGTTCGCCGAATCTCCAGTTCTGAGAGCCGGCCTTGTGCTTCTTCAAAATCCGAAAAGCCTTGCCGGGAGGATTCTACAGTGATCAGAGCTGTTTTTGCTTCCTCGAGCTCGCTAGCAGCGACATCAATGCGCTTATCGATTCCTCGGGTTCTCTCGCCAATCTGTTTGAGCAAGCCGCTGAGATCGCCGATCCGGTTGTCGAGATCATCGTATTTCTTCTTGTTGGCAGTTACGATGACGAGTCTCTCCGTCGCTGCCTGCAGTTCAACGCTGACAGTGGTTAATTGCTTGGTGAGTTCGATTTTCTCTTCGTCGAGCTCGGGCAATCTTGCAAGGCGGGATCGAAATCCGGCAGCCTCAACCTCCTTGATGCCTCTAGAATTCTCAAGGTAGCGAATCGAATCGCGCAGTTTCTCCCAAACCGCTTCATATTCATCCACCTGTAACAGGGGATCGAATTTGCTTTTTCTGATGCCAGGTGTTTCAAGGAAGGTTGTAGTCAACATACCTTGGGGAATACCTACCGCATCCGTGAAGAGAGTATTTAGGTCGGTTGTGGGGGTAACACCCAAGTGATCCTTGAGCCAATCGAAGACGTCAATCTTGCCGCTGGCGACGCGTTTCTTGGTTAAGGGATCGTTGACGTAGGGAGGTCCTCCACCAAGGGGACGTACGACCTGGTATTCGCGCTCGTCAAGTACGTCCAAGAAGGTAACGGCGATATAACCCTGCTTGCTACCCTCGCGTCTGAATTGACCCTGGTTTCGGTAATTCAGAGCATCAAAAAGGGCGAATCCTATGGCCTCCAAAATGGTGGATTTGCCAGCACCGTTCGGACCACATATGGCGTTTACACCCTGGGTAAATGTTACTGTTTCCAGGTCACTGTAACTCTTTACGTTCTGTAGTTCGACCTTGGATATCCACATAGATGTCACTCCTCTTCAGTGACGGCGTCTTCGACTGGGTCTTTGACGGTGTCTTCTAGCTCAACCAACCATTTTTGGACCCGAGCGATAATTAGTTCAGGAGGGCTGCCGGTGAGGACTTCTTTTTTGATCTCGCTCATAAGGGAGCTCAATTGATCGGCATGCCGGTCAAACCGGCCATCGCGCATCGCCAGCTCCTTGAAAATAGCCTTCTCGAGCTCCCGTCGTGACCCGTGTTCGATATGGGGCATATCGAAGCCTAAAGGGCGGGTCACATTACGAACCCGCGGAGGTATGGATGGAGACAGGATCTCATCGGCCGTTTGTCTTATCCTGTCTATATCCAAATCGGCGTAATCGAAGTCGATCACCCCCGTGAGGCTTATCTCTATCACCGGGGACAGATCGCTGGATTTGAATGACTCGGTCTCCAACTCTAGCTGGCTTCTTAGTGAACCGAGTAATTCATCAAACTGCTTGTATTCATCGACGGCGAAATCGAGGCGGTAGAAGGAACGGTGCGGGTGTCTGATATGCCTTGCCCAAAGGTTGGAGTGATCTGGGTCTCCGACGGACACGTGATAATAGCCGCCGCGCCAGCGACGCTCATCCATTCCACAAATCTCGAGAGAACCCGGGTTATAGATCCAGTCGTCGCGATCAAATGGCTTGTGAAGATGACCGAGAGCTATGTAATTGACATCTCCTTTGAGGTCTGCGAGTTCGTTTTGGGTCAAGCCACCGGTAATTCGGGGCATTTCGCCACTGATGCCGGCATGCAGCAACAATATCGTGAAGGTGATCGCCGGATCAGGCAGTCGACTGATCTCAACTGATAAATCATCCAGTATGGCGTGGATGCCCGATCCGAGATAGGGGACGCCAATAACGCGAACACCCTCAATATCAATGTACGCCCCGTCATAGCCGTCCCAGGGAGAGAGCTCAATCCCATCCTCGCCGAACACGGGGCTGAGCAATGCCAGATATCCCCTCTCTGAGAGAAAGTCAAGCCAGGAAAAGGTATCTTTGTAGCGGGCTCGATCATGGTTGCCGGCAATGGCAACAACCTGAATGTCAGCTTTCCGAAGCTTGTCCAGGGCTCCAACAGCCTGGAGCAGCGTCGATGGATCTATGGTCGCCTTGTGAAAGAGGTCACCGGCGATGATCACAAAATCAACTTCACGCTCGATCGCATATTCGGCGGCCTTAATGAAAGAACGACCGAAATCGTCAAAACGCGTTGCGCTTCCATATTGTTGGAAACCGAGATGGATATCGGCTATGTGCAAGAATGTTACGGTCATGGCTTCCCTTCTCCAGAGCAGTCGATTGGTTAAGAGTAATTATTGCCGAATGACGGTTAATGGAGTCCGGGCGCGTGAGGCTGCATCTATCTAGATTATAGTTCAAGGTTTCGCAATAGTGCAGCCGGTCCTTGGCTCAATTACCGATATTCCCTACACGGGTAGTCCAGTAGTCCCGTCAGCTGACTGCCCAGAGTTTACTATAATGAGAATTGGCAGCAGGTAAATTGCTGCATTGGTCCAATGGGTAACTGCCAGTAGCCTGGCAAGATCCGCAGATCGGTGCACTTTATGGACCGATTAAAAGTAGAAAATACTAGGTTGGGCGGAAGGAGGTTGCAGATGATCTCAGCTGAGTTGATCCGACGGTATCCGTTCTTCGCATGTCTGACCGATGATCAGATTCTCACATTGGCCAGAATAGGAGAAGAACTCACGGTTGAAGCTGGGCATTACTTCTTTTATGAGCGGGATAGATTGAAGAAACTGTATATTTTGCTGAAAGGGAATGTCGATATCACCATCGGAATACCTGACAGAGATGTCAAGCAAGATGTTCGCGAAAACATTTTGGGCAACTTTGTATCACATGAGGTAACCGTTAGTTTCGTCTCGCCGGGGCAGATATTCGCCTGGTCCGCCCTGATCCCACCGCACGTGTCCACAGCCAGCGCGCGGACAACGGTCCAGACCAGTGTGGTCGCTTTCGACTGTGATGAGCTCGATGAGATCTTCCAGCATGATCGTGAGTTTGGTTACCTGATGCTTCAGAAGGTTGCGGGAGTAATACGAAAGCGTCTCAGGGACATGCGCATTCAATCACTGGCGTTTTCTCCGACTATCGCCTAGGCGCCCCATAGTTCTATGCTATCCGTTCACAGTTGGATCGACGACTGAGTACAATCACTGCAGCCTCAAATAGATAGTCAAACGTCCTGGGTCTTAGTCAAAAGAGACTTCTTACTAACGGGTGATCTCAATCACTCGATTCGAGTGACAAACAACACTTCGGTGTCGCTGAAGTCATGTGTTATGATCGCGTATAGTTAATTTCTATCGAGGCTGCAAGAACGTCAAGGCCCAGCTTATAGTTCTATTCCAGCCTTGGACCTTGCCTTGTAACCTGAGAGATACAACAGGATCCCTTGCTAGTTCATCTCAGCCGGTAGCACTTCGAGATCTGGGAATAGATGGCTCGATCACTGCGTGACACTTTTCTTCGTAATCAGACTGAGTTACTAAATGTACTTCGTCTGATTCTTTGGGTTGTCCCTGCCCTCATGGCGATATTGGGGACGGCTTTTGTGTTGGTCGAGAACTCACGCCATAGGAACGATCCGGGATGGCCTTGGATAACCATTTTCGGCCTGGTCATATTGGCCGTTATTGGACCGGTATTGTCGTGGATCTGTCTGCGCTGGGCTCTCAGAGTTGCCGAGGCATATCTGGCCTCGCAGGAACAACTTACCCAGCGCGCTGAGGAGCTTGTTACTCTGAACGCATTGTCAGTAGCTTCCGGCCGTTCACTCGATCTCGGCAAGACGATTTCCACGATTCTTGGACAGTCGATGGCGGCGGTCGACGCATCCGCGGGGATGGTATTTATTCAGGCAAACGGACGGCCAGGGCTTCGATTGGAGGCACACCGGGGCATATCGATCAATATGGCTGAGAAGGAAGCCAGTCTGGCTCCTGGACATTGTCTCTGTGGTCAGGCTGTCAAATATCGAAAGGTGTTATTTGCCGCGGATGTGGGCGATGATCCTCGTTGTACCTCTGATCTCTGTATCTGCGAAGGCTTCCGCTCGGTTGCTTGTGCGCCACTTGAGGTGAAGGGGGAAATTGTGGGATTACTGCAGTTGGCAAGTCCGGAAATCGGCCACTTTTCCAGCGAGCAGCGAGACTTTTTAGCGGCCGTCGCTTCGCAGGCAAGCGTCTCAATTGAGAATGCTCGATTGTACGACACGGTTCGGACTTTCAACGTAGAACTGGAGCAAAAGGTAAATCGCAGGACAAAGGAGCTTGAGATGGCGCAGTGGGCATTAGCTGAGAAAGCACGCCAACTGCAGCTGTTGCTGAGCCAATCTTATCAAATTCAAGAAGAAACGCAGGCGCGCATCGCTCATGATATGCATGATGGCGTGACACAGATGATCATCGGTGCGCTCTATGAAACCCAAGCGGCCCGAGAAGCACTACCTGATGATGGGATCCAGGCAACTGAGAATCTC
>JAUVOB010000409.1 GCA_030599405.1 Chloroflexota bacterium
AGGCTCAGTGATCGGGGCATCAGGCAACACCGGCCGCTCATCAGGGCCACACCTTCATTTCGAAGTGCGTTATTTCAATTCGCTATTAGAACCCTTGGCCTATTTGCGTTAGCCAGTCAGTGCATGGCCTTGAATTGATCACTCCCACCCATATAAGCAATCAAACCTATTTCCCCCTAACTACTCTGTCTCTCAATTGACCGCATCCGGCCTGAATATCTATTCCGCGACGAACGCGGACAGTACTGGAGACGCCGAATCGATCTAATTCTCTCTGGAATGCAGCTACGCGCGATATTGACGAAGGCTGACCACCGTATTCTCGGGTCGGATTAAGTGGAATGAGGTTGACATGGCACAACATACCTTGCAGTAGACTCCCGAGTCTTTGTGCATGCTCAGGAGTGTCATTCTCCTCATTGATCAATGCCAACTCAAAGGTAATCCGGCGCCCTGTCTTAAGAATGTAATACCGTGCAGCTTCCATAAGTTCAGCTATTGGCCAGCGCTTGCCAATCGGGATCAGCTTGTTGCGTTCCGCATCCGATGCGGCATGCAGGGAGATGGCGAGTCGTAACTGCCGGCCTTCATCGGCGAAACGACGGATAGCCGGTACGAGTCCAACCGTCGAGATGGTTATCTTTCTTGCCCCAAGATCGAACCCCTTTGGATCAGTCAGAATATTTACGGCCGCCAGCGTGTTGTCATAGTTATGAAGGGGTTCCCCCATACCCATTACAACAATATTCGTCACCCGATCGCCAACTTCGCTCAAACGACCGGCGAAATACAGGACCTGGTGAACGATCTCTCCGACGGAGAGGTTTCGCACGAAACCCATTTGGCCAGTTGCGCAGAATACACAACCCATCGCACATCCGGCTTGAGTACTGATGCACAGCGTTCTCCTCTTTTTATAACGCATCAGAACGGCTTCAATATAGTTCCCATCAGGCAGTTTGAAGAGGACTTTCTCTGTATGCTCATCTGAAGATCGTTGAAAGGTAACTACCTCTGGCTCGGGGAACGGGAGAATATCCTTTAGGCTATCCCGTAACGAACTCGGTAGATTCGTCATACTCAGATAATCAGTGACGTAGTGCTGGTACAGCCATTGCCAAATCTGAACTGATCGAAAGGATGGCTCTCCTAAGTCGATCACAAGCCTTGTCAATTCATCAAGACTGAGATCATAAACGGACTGTATCTCATCCATCAGTTGTTACCAGGAACCGGTAGAGTGGTTTCAAAGGCAGCCGCAAATGATCTCAAGTCATCGAACACCCAATCTGGTTCGATCGTTGCACTCTTTAGATCCTCCCTCGTTGCGATGCCTGACATCAACAGTACGGTGCGCAAACCAACGGAATGGGCGCCGGCAATATCGGTGTTCATCCGGTCGCCTACCATGACCGTGTTATCAACGCTGCCGGAGAGACGTTGAATCGCTTCCCGAAACATGATGCCATTTGGCTTACCAATGACCTTGGGAATAATGCCAGAAGCGGTTTCAAGAAAAGCCAATATTGAGCCGGCGCCAGGCATCCGGCCAATCTCACTTGGAAAAGTCACATCTGGATTGGTACCGATGAAGGTCGCGCCGTTGCTAATCAGATGATTAGCAATGGCTAGGTGCCGGTAACATACGTGCCGCGTCATACCCACGACGACTACATCGGCCTGGACTGATAATAGGTCATCAATCTCCTCATCGAGAATCCTGAATCCCTGAGATCCCATCGCCTTGTGGAGACCAATTTCACCGACGATGTAGGCGCTGCGCCCGGCTGGGTAGGTCTTCCGGAGATAGCCGGCTGTCGCTTCTGCTGAAGTCAAGATCCGTTCTGCAGGAACGTCAATGCCGAAGCGATCAAGTTTATTCGCATACTGCTCTGGCGTTTCTGTGGCATTGTTGGTAGCTAGAATGTAGCCCATATGCCTCCGCTTGATCTCCTTGAAGAAGCTCGCCAAGCCCGGCACTGGTGTTTCACCGTGCCAAAGCACACCATCCATATCTAATATCAAGTTTTCTATTTGATTAATTTTGTGATTCATAGCCGGTTGATTATACCGGAAGCCCATAGCGGAGAAAGAGATTCGATAAACTGGTTAACCACTGTATGTCTGCCTGAACGAACTAGATATTGAATTGAAAGGACCAGTAGCCGTATCTATCTCAGATTCTGTAAACTACAGCATGCCGACGTGATCGGGACACTAGCCGGTTCGATAATTTCATTTCGATATCAAACAACTTATAATGTCGCAGCCTTGGCGCCTATGAAAAGGTAGATACCTTGTCAGGTTTTATGGAACAATTATCAGATGTCTACACGAGCGAGGATTGGGCTTCTTTTACTGATAGCTATTGCCACAGCGCTCAGACTGGGCGGCGTCTTCGCGAATACGTTTCATGCTGATGAAGCCCTATTCGCTACCTGGGCTCGGCAGATAGCCGTCTGGAGGGATCCC
>JAUVOB010000407.1 GCA_030599405.1 Chloroflexota bacterium
CTTGGATCCCAACGGTAGCGAGGCCGTCGAACTTAACATAAAATAACACTAGTAACCAAATCGGTTGTTTGGGCAATTATCCCGTGTTCGGGAGTCCCCCAGTTGATGGTGGGTACATGTACTGAGCGAGCTTTTCATTGATTAACAAATCATCAAAATCAAAACGGTCTAGGAGAACCATTTAAGATGGCGAAGAAGAAGAAAAAAGTAAAACGTAGAAGAACTACCTCTGAGAAAGTAATTATAGTGCTAGGCATCATCATCGCTCTCAGCATGATCCTGTCGTTGGTCGTTGGTCTTGGTGGTAGAAGCAGAGGGGCGGACGGTTCGAGCAGCCTGCCCGAATTTTCAGGCATACCGATTGCGCTGGAAGTCGGAGGTTCCGCCGACGAAACATTTATGTCAACTTATGATGCGGCGGGCGGTCTTTATCGTACCTGAGGAAGAAGCAGCTGAATAATCACTAAATGCCGACAGTGATCCAGGGGAATCCGCGACTTTAGTGTACGGCTATCAAAATTACTAGCAGTGCGAGGACTCCCACGCCCCCAAATTCGATGACTACCTGTCGGTTAAATCTTCCATACAGGTATTGTTGAATCAACCCAACTACTACGTAAAAGAGTGCTAACAGGAGTAATCCGCCTTGTAGCGATGTTAGCCGCCAATAGTTAAGAACCCAGGTCATCAATCCCAATAGTACACCAGCAGTGGCCCCGTAGAGAAAGGCCTCAGCCGAATCCTCGACAATGGGCCAGAAGATTCGAGCTGCCAAGAGCGTGGTTATCAAAAGAACAGCCGTTCCGCTCAATAGAGTTCGCGCGCGGACATCGTAGATTCGGGCAAAGATTATGAACGCCAGCAGGTGGATTAGTACGGTCTGTCCCCACTGCAGGATTGTACGCCTTCCTTGATCCGGATTTACAGCGGCGTATTCGGCTGCCAAGGCTAGCGGAATCAGAACGCTGCTGATCAACAGGCCGGCCGTCCAGAGTCCGGTATCCGTAACGGTGACAAGCCAGGTCGCCAAGGCAGTAACCAATAAACTCGGAACAATCCAGTACATGGTGCTCCGGCTAAGCTTTCCCTGACGGGCGATCGGATGGCTGCGCACCAAAGACTCGGCCGCTGTGATCCCGAGACCAAGCATGATCAGAGGCATGATCGTGGTCGCCGAAAGATTAAATCCTAGCTGCGATCCAAGGAAGACCGTGCCCAGCGGCCGGACGGGTACTTCAAGCAGCCTTGTCATAGACAGGGCGAGCAAGATGGCGCCGGTCAGCACGCTCAGACGGTCGCGATCGAGAGTTGCTTCCTTCATTTTCAGTATAATGTTAGCTTGCTTCTTTGGCTTTTACCACCATTTCAGGTCAGACTGAACTGGTCAGGAAATCCCACCCACACGCGGGTCGAACTGGATAAGGCGCTTCTCAATGCACTTCACATCTGGGATCTGTAACCTTCTACGGACGATGATTGAAGGGGTCAGACTAAACGAACCAGCGTCACTCTTGGCCATCTTCCGTTCCAACAGATCTGTTTCCTCTGTCGCTTGTTTCACCAGTATGGCCGGCCCGGTCTAGGGTGAATTGAATAAAGGCCATAACTTCGTCCAGGTCGGCAATCGCTTTACCGGACCGCCAACGTAGCGCCCGTTCGATAAGATTTGACCATCGCTCGCCCAGGGAATCCTCCGCCCAAAGAGCGGCCGCCGGTTTTGTTGCGACAGTTCCATATTCCAGCGTATAGAGGATTCTGCACATCGTCAGGATGGCGTAAGTTCGGTATCCGCTCCCTTGGATATGAGTTGTGTCATCAAGCTGGAGCTCCCACCACCAGAGCAAATCCAAGACCGCCTGCCGAACGTCATCAGGCAGGACAGGATCGATCAAATCCTTTGGAGGAGGCCCGGCGATTACCACGCCGTGATGATATATGATGTGACGCTGTATTACCCAATCGCTGTCATGCGACTCGATTCGCAATGTTTCTCCCCTCTCAATTCTTGGATGGCGGCAATCCGCTGGATTGTAGCGCCGTACTGCGTCCCGGGGAATATATGAACCCTCAAGTTCTGACGACCACTTTGAATCTAGGGAGCCGATTCGAGAGTGCATAGTCATCAAGGAAGCCAAACAGCGAGCAGAGATCTTGCTCTCTGTGACAACAAGATAATCGATATCGCTCGTGTCCGGGATGAAATCTCCTATGGCCAATGATCCATGAAGATACATTCCAACGAACTGATCAACAAGAACATCGCGAATTTCCTGAAGCAAGACCCCTAGTATCTCGTTTACGTCCTCGAAAGGCGTGAATGATAGTTTACCCGTCGTCACTGTACTTCCTCCAAGCCTGTTTGTTCTGTCTCTTGCCGCCTAGCGGCGATCTATCAGCACTGATAAATCCGGCATCACAGGTAGCTATCATATCTGCTCTCAATCGTATCCCGGGCGAGATGCTGGAATTGTGGCTAATGTGAGCCATCTCCGAA
>JAUVOB010000244.1 GCA_030599405.1 Chloroflexota bacterium
GTTTTATGAAAGCTATACTCGAACACACCCAGGCCGAGGGTCATGACCGGATCTCCGCTGTCGTCCATTTCGAATATTACCGGTAACCCGGCGACCGGCGGCGAATAGGCACTATACTTGATATCCCCGTTGTCGCGGAGCGCTCGAATCTCAATGCGATACTCACCTACGTCCAGTATTAGTTTGTCATCTTCCCATTCGAGCGTCGCCGCACCCAAAACATCGTTCTTGTAGCTGCCAAGATAGTCTTCTATAAAAGGTGGATCGACGCGGCCGGCGAGGCTGCGGCGGATCGATAATTGAGATTCTTCAGTTTGTTTGAGTATGAACTGAAGGAGCTCCTCGGTTTCTGGCTCCTTCTGAAAGAGCTTCTCGAATAACCATGAGCGGACAATAGGATTGAATAGTGAACCTTGTTGGTTTGAAAGAACGCTGATTCCCAGGTTAGCGTCCGGTGCGAAGGCGAACTCCGAACTGAACCCAAAGGTGTTTCCCGCATGGCTGATCACCGCCAGGCCATCGTGGTTCTCGATGATCCAGCCCAAACCGTAACTCGCCTCGGCAGATATATCTACCTGTGGCTCCCAAGTAACAGCAAGGTTTTCAGTCGATACGACTCGCTTTCCCAACGGTGAAACACCTCCGTTAAGTTCGGTGATTAGATAATTTGACATGTCTAGTACGTTTGACCACAGTGCGCCCGCAGGGGCCAGTGGCGCCAAACTAGATTCGTAGCTTAAAGGGATTTCAACAGTCTCGCCAGTTAGGGTCTTTCCATGAGGACTTGCATACCGCCCATTGCTGGCGACTTCATCAAACGAGAAAGTTGAGCTATCCATCCCGATTGGGTCAAGGACTCTCTCCTTCAATAGGTTTGTATATGCATTCTCCAGGTTTCCGTATTCAGCTCCGGTCGCGAGAGTAGCCAGATAACCTCCGGCCGCGACCATCTGGTTGCTATATTGAAATGCCTCGCCGAAGTCGGTGAAAAACTCGAATTCCTCAAGTGACTCGATGATCATTTCAGCCGAAAGATCCTCAGAGTTGAACAGCCACTCAAGATCGCGTCGAGGTACACCTGTACAGGCGCAGACTAAGTTTCGCATCGTTATCTGGTTCGTCATGTCAGGATCCGCAACAGTAAAAGTAGGTAGTATCTCAACAGCGCGGGTATCCCAATCGAAAACACCCTCATCTACGAGCTGGGCCATTAGCATCGTCGTCAGCGATTTGGTTGTCGATCCGACCATCATTAACGTTTCTGGCGTCACAGCCTCACCGGTTTCGCGGCTTTGAACACCAAAGCCATTCGCATAAACAAGTTGGCCATCCTGAACGACGGCAACAGAAGCACCAGGTACATCCAACTGATCCATTTTCTCGGCAATGTAGGCTTCGAATTCGACAATTAATTCATCGGTTAAAGGAAGTGGTTCTACCCCAGATAGATCCCTTGTCTCCAGGTCGCTAATGTCTAAACCGCTGGAGATGATCTGTATCTGGCTGGATCGCTGCTGCGCGGCCTCCAGACTCATTACATACATCAAGACATAAACTTTGCCGTCATAAAGGCGCGCTTCGGCCTGGATTATCGGTTGTTCTCCCTCATCCCAGTCATAACCAACAACGACGTACTCATCCACACCGCCGGCCGCCGAAGCTGGGACCTCGGTGACATCATCGATGAGCCGGTCGAAATTGGGATCAACTAGCTTCCAAGCAGCGGTGACAGCGTCTCTCGGTTCTTCGCCATCGACGACGACGATGTTTACGGTGATATCTTCCTCAGGACTCGCCAGCGTCACGTATCCTTCTGATTCTTCAACAGTCCAATTTGTGGGCACCGGAACTGTATAATACCCATTGGGATCCTCGTATTTCTGTGCAGGGTCATCTTCACCAAGAAGCTCAAGCGCATCGACAGCGGGCAAAAAAGTTGATTCGTGAAGGGCATCATATTCTTCAGGCGATGTCTGAAGTAGGACGATATAGGCGCCTGTGTCTGTCTCCGCCATGGCAAGATCAACCCTGACGGTACCCACAGTAGGAGCGCTGACATCGACGACGAAAAGATCCCAAGTGAAAGAACCAGACTCTATCGATCCATATCTTTCGGGAAGCGAATCGACGCCAAGTTGCTGTAACAGGTGAGCGGATAGATCGTCGGCTCCCATGCCAGGTGCTGCCTGCTGGATGAGCCTGGTTACATCTTCAGCCGAGTTACCCCTGGTGTACACGCCAGGCGCGGCTTCTTGCCAACCTTCGGGGGCCAGCCCCTTTAAGCCCATCGCTTCGTTGTCGACCGCCACGAGCGTTATCGGCTCTTGCTCTTCGACCGGCGGTGATTCAATCTCCTGGGTTTCGGCCGTCTCTGCAGGCTGGGCAGTATCTGTTGGCTCGTGTAACGGTGCGTCGGTCGGATCCTGAACCACTCCATCGGCAACCGGTGCTGGTGTATTCGTCGGACTTTCCTTCTCGTCTTCTGACGATCCGCAGGAGCTCAATAAAAGAACAAGTGCCAGCAGGAGACAATAACTGAATACTATTCTTCTCATCGTTACCCTCTTCCTATTAATTAATCAGCTCGGCCGGGGATGTAATAACCTAACCGGCTGGAAGCATGCGGCCGAAACACATCACGTCTTCTCGACTGTCTGCCTAATCGTTTGAAGTTCAGCCAGTATCTGGTTCAGAGTCCGAACAGATTCGCTGGAGATAGGTTGCCTTAGGGCGCGCTCCGGCTGTTCGCCAGCGGCCGTAGGCGCCATGCTCCCACGAAATCTATGCAGTTCAGCCACGACCAGGTCATAAACTCCATTTACGTCGTCAAGACCCACCAGGCTTTCCTCGGCGCCCGAAGTGCCGCTCATTCCGGCCGTCTGGATATTCAACGTCCCTAAATCGAAAAACCAGCGATCCAATATACCGCGCTTTATGGTGATATTTGTAACCGTTCGAAAGGGCACGTGCTTGACCGAGCTGGTGATGATGCCCGCCCGGACAATGACCTCATCCTGCAAAATTTCGTATTTCAAGCTCCGGTAATAAGGAGCAACGAGAAGCAATGCAGGAAGCAGAACGGCGGCCGTAATGATTGCGCATACCGTAAAAAGAACTCTGGCGCCGTGTTGACCGAAATCGGGTGCGAAGCTAAGCGCCCAGGAGAGCAAGGCAGCGCCAGCCAGAGAAATCACCGCGGTGAGAATTATGGCGACGATTGTTTTTGTCAAATATCTTGGACTTGGCTGTAAATAGTTTGTCTCATTCATGATGTAACCTCTCTTTGATGCAACCTCTCTTGGGGGCAACCTCTCTAGAACCAACCTCTCTAGGAGGCAACCTCTCTAAGAGGCAACCTCTCTAAGAGGCATTTTCCCTACCAGGAGGTCTCCTCAGGTGGCGGCCTTGAAGGAGGTGGGCTCCTCCGGTACTTCAGAGCTGAACTGTCTGATATCATTTTGGTTTAATATTGCTAGCAGCCGGTCCGGTGGATCAATTTTGCTTACGAAGGCATCGGCGCCATCGTCGAGCGCCTCCTGTCCTAGCTCCGGCCGGCCACTGAGGGCAACAATGAAGATGTCGGGTCTTATATCTCGGAGAGATTTAATGGACCCAATAGCAGGTAAGCCGGGAAGCAACCAATCCAAGATGACGACGGAAGGCGACGACGCCGCTACTTGAGCGAGTAATTCGTCGGCATCGTCTACCTCTCCAACTATCTCAAGATCAGGTTTACTTTCGAGCAACACGCGGAGGGCAAAGCGAACCTTAGGTTGATCATCGGCGA
>JAUVOB010000423.1 GCA_030599405.1 Chloroflexota bacterium
AGGACTGACGGTCTATTACGGTAAGCATCGGGGAATTATTGACGTTGATCTTTCCATAAATAAGGGAGAAGTCTATGGTTTCCTGGGGCCGAATGGGGCAGGTAAGACGACTACCCAAAGGGTTCTGATGGATGTGATCCGTCCCACGAAGGGTCGTGCATCTATCTTTGGCCTCGATTCTCAAAGAGATGGAGTGACCATCCGGAACCGAGTTGGATATCTGCCAGGGGAACTGAGCCTATATCCCAATATGAGGGCCCGAGATTTTCTGGACTTGATCGGATCGCTGCAAGAGAAAAAAGTGGAGCGCTCCTATCGTGAGCAGCTTTATCAAAGACTGGATCTCGATCCCAGCCGTAAGATGAAAGAATATTCCCATGGCAACAAGCAAAAGATTGGCGTGGTCGCCGCCTTCATGGGCAAATCTGACTTGCTCATATTGGACGAACCTACCGTCGGCTTAGATCCGCTCATCCAGCAAGTGGTGATGGAGTTGGTGCGGGAAGCTAACGATGAAGGGCGTACGGTATTCTTTTCTTCGCATAACTTGCCCGAAGTCCAGGCGGTCTGTGATCGGGTCGGTATTATCCGTGAAGGGAGGCTGGTGAAGACTGAGCGAGTTGAGACTCTGACCAGGCGGCAGTTTAGGAGGGTACACCTGTCCCTCCGATCATTACCTCCAGCAGATGCGTTTGCGATGGAAGGAGTCAGCGAGACGGGTCGTGAGGACCTAACGGTAATGTTAGAAGTCCGTGAAAGCATCCAACAAGTCTTAGAAACGGCCATGCCATATGGCATCGAAGATATCGAGACTCCGCCTGTCACACTCGAGGAGATCTTTCTGACGTTCTATGGCCGAGAGAATCTAAGGAGGGAATGATGATAAATCTATTCTGGCATGAGCTGCGTTCCCGTTTTGGAGCCATTCTGGGCTGGGGCATCGGAATAGCCCTGTTTGGTGCGATGTATATTGTGATTTGGCCTGAAGTCGGTGAGCTATTTCAGTCGATGTCTGATATGGAAATCTGGCAGGCGTTTGCATTTGATCTGGGCTCCTTTGCAGGATACATCGCCTCGGCGCTTATCCAATACGTACCCTTGATCCTGGGTATCTATGTCATCATCGCCAGCACTGGAACTCTGGCAGGAGAGGAAGACAGTGGAACGCTCGAATTAATCGTGGCGGCGCCGCTGAGCCGCTGGCAAGTCGTCACGGTAAAGGCTGTCGCGCTGGCGATTGCAGCGTTCTTGATTATTGTCATTGCTGGATTGGGCAATGCCTTGACCCTCGAGGCGATCCGGGGCCTCATCGAAGTGGATGTGAGCTCTACAGAGCTGTTTGTTGCAACGCTGAGCGCCTGGCCAATAACGATGGCATTCATGATGATGGGCTTGTTCCTGGGCTCTTTCCTGCCGAGTCGTCGCGCGGCCGCATTGACAGTGACCGTGATTTTCATTGCGAGTTACTTCGGGCTGCTCCTGGCCGGATTCGCCGAATCCCTGGAACCCACCAAAGCTCTATCACTGTTTAACTACTTCGATTTCACCGCTACTGTGTTTACAGAAGGACCGCAAGCACAAGATATCGGGATCCTGCTAGGCATTGCATTGGCTTTCTTTGTCTTGGCGCTGCTGAGCTTCCAACGCCGAAATGTGACCGTGGGCGCGTGGCCCTGGCAACGGGCGCGGGTAAGTGAGTAGCTGAGAGGAATAGCAAGATGCTCCGAATCCCCCAATTCAGACTAGTTCGCTGATCCCTCATTATTTGGATGTCGCCTTATTTGATGGGACTTGCGGGAACCTCGTCCAGGATTATCATGTCTAGTGGCGGCTGCCTAACAACTCTCTGGAGCGGACCGGGGATTCAGCGGCAATTGCTAGAGAGGGTCAAGATGCTGGCTCTTGGAAAATGATGTGAAGGTGCGATCCCCGGCCGCTCAGCTCGCAGCCGTTATGCAGAATCAGTTCTGGACGACGAGGTTGTTGTTCTATGAGGGCCGGTTTGCGTCTACCTCGCGACTCGAAAAATGCGAGAACTTAGTTACAAATCTGCTCACCCGGCTTCATATAGTTGGTTATGGTGTGGTTGGCGCCGATCATCAATCACAGAAGGACCAAATATGCGCTAGCCCTCCGACTAGTGCTCTTGTCAGTTGACATTATTACGCAGCCAGTCAAGAGTACAGCTTTCCCGGAGGGGATGGCCTTCCGCTTAAGACCCTTCGGAAGGTCCGGCGGCTTCGACGGAGAGGACAAGCAGGAGGTGC
>JAUVOB010000405.1 GCA_030599405.1 Chloroflexota bacterium
GGCCTAAGGGCTGGGCTACTGACCCAGCTCGAACCTCAGACAGTAAGCTCTCGAAGGCAGGAATCTGATTAAATGCCTCGAGGATGCCTGAAATATTCATGTATAGATCGACTTCTCAATTTGCATGGCGTTCTACCGGTGGACGTCTCATCTCTGCTTCAAAAAGGGATTGGCCGAAAAACGGTATGCAGTTTTCTGGTTACTGGTCTGAACCGAGAGGCCCATTGAAACGGGTCATTGCCAGATCGAGGCCATCTGACAGAATCATTTCAATCGCTACGACTGCCTTGCTAATCATTTCATCTACAATAAGCCACTCATCGTCCTCAAAATCATTGAGGAGATAGACGGAAGGATCCATTCGTCCCGGTGGCCGGTCGACACCCAGGCGAATTCGTGGGAAATCTTGCCCCATTCGACTTATTACCGATTTCATGCCGTTATGCCCGCCAGATCCACCTTTCTCTCTGATACGTAAAGTTCCAATAGGCAGATCAATCTCGTCGTAAACGACCAATATGTCTGCGGGTTGGATGCCATAAAAGTCACAGAGCCGGCCGACGGAGTCACCACTACGGTTCATATACGTCTGCGGCTTGGCGAGGACAACTGAACGTTCTCCTACCCTACCGGTTCCGAAGTAGGCTTTGTGCTTCTTGCGACTAATTCCAATCTCATGATTCTGGGCTAACCTGTCGATAACCATGAATCCAATATTGTGACGGTTTTTCGCGTATTGGCGTCCGGGATTCCCCAGACCGACAACTAGTTTCTTCTGCAAAGCTTCACTCTGTCCGATATCGTCTATCACTGCTTTATGTGTGCGGGTGACATCTGACTCGGTTGGGTTATGTATCCGACCTCGAACTCTCTCGGCTAACTTTGTCAGGTAAGACATGTCTAATGGAACAGCTTCGATTGCACCGTTCTCCAAATACGCCGGAAAGCACCTCGAAACAATATATATATTGCTAAGGCGGCAAAAGCCAGGGCAACCAAAGTCACACCGCGCCAGAAAGCTCGGCCGAAGCTGCTGGTGTCGACGGAAGTTATCTGGTCAAGGACACCACTATTTTCTTCATCATCAGCCTGATCATTCGCTTCCCCTGATCGAGATATGGAGTAAACCGGCGTTGCTCTCGGTAGAGGAGTTGGAAACGGTGTTAGCGTCGGCAGCGGACCGCCAGCCGGCTGAGACGTACCACCCAGCGAATCCCCAGCTGCCAAAGTTGGCAAGGCCTCGCTTATCGTGGCTGTAGGCGTCGGCGTCGGTTCATCGTTGGATATGACAATGCTGGTTACAAAGTACTCATCATAGTTGTAGTCTGTTCGAACAACCCTTAGGCGAAGCTGATAGGTTCCGTCTGGAAAAACAGGGACAGTTTCCCGTCCAACGGTCGTATCCCAAACGGTTAGCGTGCCTTCAACAACAGATTGATCTCCTTGCGCGAATACTATCCAATCACGATTAGCTGTGTGTCTAAATGCCAACTCATAGCGCATGAAATTTGGATCCACCGCCGTGCCGGAAATGATGACAATGCCTGATACGGTATCGTCTTCGGCTGGTTCAGTAATCCCGTTTCGCCCTTGCGCCAACAGAAGTGCCGGCCAAATTACGGCAATTAACAGGCCCACCAGAAAGATCTTCAGCGATCTCGTCATCTTTGTTACGATCAATCTTCGTTCATTAATGATCAATATTGGCTGACGACAGGCTAGCCCCTTTCCTCGTCGATAGTATGTTTCCCCGGATCATCCTTTATAGATAATGAGATTCAGATATTAAAATCACCAAACAAACAAGTCTAGCACAAACGATAGGGGGTGGCGAGTGCTCGGTTGTTTATGTCAAGTATATTTCGAGTGATCTGCAAGTTAGAAGGCCATAAGAACCGTCGCCCTGGGTCTATTATTGATTTGCGGGATATGTTGACTGTGACATAATCGAGCCCCATGTCAATTCTTCCGCTACATAAATACAAATTCTAGACCTAAACGCCCGTGCAAATCTCCCCCCTTGAGGTAAGTGGCTCATGCCAGCGTCCCCGACGTTGCTAAACGGCTTGAGATACGCCAGAAAGGCTGGAGCACTTGTCTCCATTGCTATCATTATCAGTTCGTGGCGGATTTGAATGACTCGGAGAAGAAATATGAAAAAGACATTAATCAGGCGCCAGCGCATGATCCTGCTGGTCATGGTCATCAGTTTGATCGGCGTTCTCGCGGCCTGTAACTCATCAACTGCAGACGACCCGGCCGAGACTGAAGGTCAGACAAATCCAACAGTTCCTTATTCTAAGGATTCATCAGAAGAAAATGTGGAGGAGAGCATCAGTAATAATACTGAAACGAGTTCTCAGGATAAACCATCCGAACAAGATGATGGGCAACAAGTTGATGAAGTACAAACCGTGTCGGATTCGGAGGATGGCACTCAAGGTCCAGCGCTGATTGACATCGAATCCAGTTCTGTGGAGACGGATGTTACAGGTCTGACTGTTGGTTTTACGACAGATGGTCA
>JAUVOB010000184.1 GCA_030599405.1 Chloroflexota bacterium
ATTTGAAGTGAAATCACACCGTCGAATACTCGTTGAATCATCAGAATTGACAAAGCGGGAGCCAGTATTCTCTACATTGGCCATATCTTCACTGGATTAATTCTTAGCTCTAAACTATGGATCACAACAGGTTATTCATTCCCGGTCCAACCGAAGTACGCCCTGAGATATTGGAGGCTCAGACTCAGTGGATGATAGGACATCGATCCCCCGAGTGCGCGGAACTTATCGCCGGCATCCAGAATAAGATCAGGAAGGTGTTCTACACCGAAAAACGCGTCCTCATCTGCGCCTCCTCTGGAACAGGACTTCAGGAAGCCGCCATTCGCAATTGCAGCGATTCCAAGATCCTTAATTGTGTCAATGGAGCTTTTGCGGAGCGTTGGCACAAAGTTACCTTGGCCAATGGCAAGAATTGTGAACTGCTTGAGGTTGATTGGGGCCAACCGATTCTCCCCGATCTGGTCACCAAACGGATCCGGGGTGGAGGATTTGACGCGGTAACGATCGTGCACAACGAAACGAGCACAGGAGTGACGAGTCCCATTCGCGAGATAGCCCAGGCAATTCGGGATATGCCGGGTGGCAAAGAGATCATGATTCTCGTAGACTCGGTCAGCGGTCTGGCTGGGGCACGCGTTGAGGTGGATGCCTGGGACATGGATGTAGTGCTCACCTCTAGTCAGAAAGCTTTCGCCCTTCCGGCCGGACTCGCCTTCTGTTCGGTATCTGACCGGGCCATGGATAAAGCACGATCCGTCTCTAGCCGTGGATACTATTTCGACTTCTTGGAATTAGACAAGTATTTGCTGCGCAATCAGACTCCGAGCACCCCTCCAATTTCATTGTTGTTTGCCCTGGACAGGCAATTGACAGATATGCTTGCCGAAGGCATGGAACAACGATTTGCCCGGCATCTTGCGATGCGAGACAAGACGATCGCATGGGCACGCGGCCGCGGATTCAACATGTTCGCTGCCCCTGGTTACGAGTCGCCGACCGTCAGTTGCATCAGCAGCAAGCCAACCATTGACGTTAGCGAGCTTATCGCCTTCTTACGCTCCCGGAAGATGATAATTTCTGACGGTTACGGGCCGACTAAAGGTAAGAATTTTCGTATTGCCCATATGGGAGACACTTCCTTGGCCGAAATGGATGAATTATTTGGGGTGCTGGACGCTTTTTTATCGGGGTTGGATTAGTGGAAGACTATTATTCATTTTCTTACTGTTGGTGCTCATCAGATCGTTACCTCACGGATTGTGAAAACCAATTTCAACAGGTGACCACATAATGTTCCGCATATTGGTTGCAGACAAATTAGCCAAGGATGGACTAGATCTCCTCGAGCTGGCCAACGATGTCGAATTCGAGCTGCAAACCAAACTTACTAAACAAGAATTGCTCTCGGCAATTCAAGGCCAGGATGCCTTGATAATCCGCAGCGGCACCGTTATAGACCGCGACGTAATTGAATCAGGTAATAAGTTGAGGGTCGTTGGTCGGGCGGGAATTGGCGTCGATAATATCGACATCGAGGCCGCGACCGAGCATGGCATATTGGTCATGAACTCGCCCGAGGCAAATACCATAGCCACGGTGGAGCACACGATGGCCTTGCTTCTCGCCGTTAGCCGGAAGCTAATCCCCGCCCACACATCCTTGAGAGACGGTGAATGGCGCCGGGCAGATTTTCAAGGTATTCAGCTGTACGGAAAGCGATTGGGTATCATTGGTCTTGGGCGTATCGGCCGCCGTGTGGCTGAGCGAGCGATAGGTTTCGGTATGATGGTCGCTGCCTATGATCCCTATGTATCAAGAGATGTGGTCGATGAACTAGACGTTGAACTTCTAGGATTAAACAACCTGTTGGCTCAATCCGATTTCCTAAGCATACATGCGATCAAAACGCCAGAGACGTCATGTATTATCGATCGGCAGGCTATCAGCAGGATGAAGCAGGGGGTCGTTCTAGTTAATGCCGCTCGTGGAGGGTTGGTCGACGAAGTGGCATTGAGCGAAGCTCTGGCTACAGGAAAGGTAAGAGCTGCAGCGGTTGATGTGTTCAGCAGCGAACCGCCACATAACAACCCTTTGATCGGCTTGCCCAATGTACTTCACACACCACACTTGGGCGCCTCTACCATTGAGGCTCAGCGAGATGTAGCCATTCAGATAGTTGGCCAGGTTCTCGATGCGCTCAGAGGTATTGACTACCGAAATGTAATCAACGTCGAGGTGTTACACGGTTATGAATAGCCGGCGATCTGGCTTCTGATAGAATCTCTTGTAATGTCGCCTGAAGAACAACTAATCCATCGCAGTGTGCACAGCGTTACTGTAGCCGGCGATCTGGCTTCTGATGGAACATCTTGCAATGTCGCCTGAAGAACAATTGGTCCTTCGCTGTGTGCACAGCGTCATAACGGATGTACCAATGGGTGAGCCGCCCGCCGTTGACTGGGAGCAGGTCTTCAATCTTGGTGAGATTAACAGACTGATACCCATTTTACACTCGACCCTTCCGACTGATTCATTGCCGGAAGAGTGGGTTGTTCGATTTGAGCGAGCAGCGCGAAGACGGCGTATGCGCGCTGCTGTGATGATAGAGGAGTTTCAGAGTATCCACGCCGAATTTGTGCTGGCTGGAATTCAGGTTATCCCAATCAAGGGCGTAGCTCTCTCGCAACAAATCTATCCAAGTCCTTCCATGCGCTACTTTGACGATATTGACCTGCTGGTAAAGGCTGATGCGGGTCAGGAAGCGTTAGCCGTGCTCGAGAAGATGGGCTACGAAGCACACCCGAATGCTCCGCGACCCGATTGGCATCACCTCACCCCCTACGTTCACCGGATCCGCGGCACAATGGTCGAGATCCATGTCGACCTAATTAGAAGGGCTGGGCAAGGATGGGGAATAAACGAGATCTGGAACCGATCGAGGACTGGGATCCTTGGCGAAGTAACGACTAGATTATTGTCGAATGAAGACGCTCTCATCTTCACGGCGTTGCATGCCCGTCACAATCTTTTCAATCGACTCAGCTTTCTGTTGGATAGCGTCTTACTAGCCTCTATCCTGGATCCGGCTGGTCAATCCAATGCCAGCGTTACTGCATTAGCAAAGGATGCTGGCGCAATCTGCGCCCTTGAATACACGTTCAAAAGGGCTGGCGGATTATTTTCCATAGAGAATTTGCCGGAGTTCGAATGCAATACGACAAAACTCTGGATTGCGAACCGTATTGTAAGCTGGAATTCATTGACTCCGATGAATGCAACTCTAGAGCACGGACCTTTGCCCAGAGTGCTGGAGCTCTTATTAATGGACTCGCCAAGAAGTAGCATGTCCATGGCGGCCCGGTTAGCAGCCCCACCCCGCACGTTTATCGCGCCCGAATCGGACGACCAGCGAGGAACACTTAGGCAGTATGTAAACCGTTTTTTTCAACGGACCAGACAAGCATTCAGGCAGTTAGGTCAATTAGTTTGGGGTAAAAAGGCGGATTGAGCTCCCCTGCCCTTGGCCTGGATAGCATCTACTCTGCCGGATAGATCCGTACCTTACGCTGTCTACCTTCACCGAAGCTCTCGGTATATACCCTGTTGTCATCTCGAAGGGTTATATGTATTATCCGACGTTCGTTGGGCGGCATCGGCTCTAAGGTCATCGGATTTCCTCGATTTGCAACCTTGTCTGCCATTCGCTCAGCGAGCCGGGCTAGTGCCTGCTCCCTCCTGGAACGATAACCCTCCACGTCGACGATGAATTTCGGACGCTCTCTCATGGTGTGACCAGTCATCATTCTGGCGACATGTTGCAGCGCATTCAGGGTCTCGCCGCGATTCCCAATCAGCATCCCCAAATCCTGACCAGTGATTTCAATTACCCAACGTCTCTCACCAGTGAGATCGTCCGGTTCTGTTTGGTGCACGGACGTTGATACTTCAAATTGAAGTCTCTCTAACAGATTCTCAATAATCTCGAGGGCGACTACTTCCTCTCCTCGTCCATCCACGCTATCCGCATCAACCCCTTCGAGTGCACTGTCAACGACGGCCTCTTCTACGATTTCTCCAGCGAGTTCTTGAGGCGTAACTGCCTGCCGATCGTCCTCGGTGCTTGGGATGCTGGCCTTTTCAATGCTGACCTTTTCAATGCTCACTGTTTCGGGTGAGACGGTCAATTTTACCACGGCCTCCCGACCACCTATCCCAAGAAAACCGGAACTCCCGCGATCTACCACCTCTACCTCGACGTCTGAACGTTCGAGGCCGAGTTCTTTAAGTCCATTGGCGATCGCTTCCTCGACGTCTTTTCCACTACTTTCGATTTTACGTTCCTGTGCCGCCATTGTTATTCCTGTCGCTAGTGTTTCTATTTCAATCGCTGGGTTAAGGTCAGATCCTCACAAAGTAACTCTATCTCTTGGCGGACCGTCTTTTCCTCTTTGATTTTGACTGTCTTTTGGATCGGTAGCTCGAGCTTCCAGTGGAAGCAGCGGTTCCTTTCACTGGTGCACTTTCAGGCTCTGGTATACCTGTTGTTCTTCCAACATCGCCCTTGGTCATAGCTAACGCTTCTTCCTTGGCCATGTTAGCTCGGGTGATGTACCCCTGTCCAATCCCGATCAGATTCGAAAGGATGAAATAGATTGATAGACCGGACGGAAATGAGAGGGAGAAGAATCCAAACATCAATGGCATGGTATATTGCATTGACTGGGTCATCCCTGCCATCGGCGACTC
>JAUVOB010000453.1 GCA_030599405.1 Chloroflexota bacterium
ACAGAGAAAGCAGGACAGAGCCGCAACAAATCCCCCGCTAGATTCCCCCACAAGCTATATTTCCTATCAGATGTTCGTTCCATAATGAATGAGGACCCTGTTACGAAGCCATTGTGAAACGCTTACGGAAATGCTGTACCTTGGTTACGAATGCCTTACAGGGGAAAACGGACCCTGGTGGGCGAGGACGGAGCCGGGTGTATTTTCTTCCGATTCGGATTAAAGCTGTGCGTATATTACTCGGCGCAGGGAGACGATCTCGCTTACTCTAACGGAGTCAAGCCTTGTTGGATGGCAAACTTAACCAGAGATGGGATATCACTGATATCTAGCTTTTGCATCAGACGGCTTCGATAACTCTCCACCGTCTTGGGCGATAAATTCAGGATACTGGCGATTACAGCGCTTGATTTACCCTCGACGACGAGTTGTAGGACCTCACGCTCGCGAGCGCTTAATGACTCCAAGGGGCTCTTGTACCCCACAGCCCGCCGTTGAGATACATAATCGGTTACTACTGTATCGGAGACAGCTTGGCTCAGATAATTGTGGCCTGCAAATACGGCGCGAACCGCTTCGACTACTTCAATACCCGCTGATTCTTTGATCAGATAACCTTGTGCGCCGGCTTCTAGAGCTCGGGCGATGTGTCTTGTATTGGCATGCATAGAGAGAATAATGATCCTGGTTGATGGGCAAAGCTGGCGGATTTGATAGGTAGCTTCAATTCCATTCAGCTCTGGCATGGTGATGTCGATAATGACAATATCTGGTTCTAAAAGAGTCGCCAATTTCACGGCCTCACGGCCATCGGCAGCATCGCCGACCACCTCAATATCAGGCTGGGCCTCTAGAAGATATCGGAGCCCATCCCGAACGATGGTATGATCATCCGCCAACAACACAGTAATTTTCATCGTGGAACTTCGGTAATAACTCGCGTCCCCCGCTCTTCAGAGCGGGATTCAATCCAGCATCGGCCGCCAACCACTTGAGCGCGCTCGACCATGATGAGCAATCCCCAACCGCCGTCCTTCCCGGGTTTATCCAGGCGATCCGGGCTGCAACCAATTCCGTCGTCGGCAATGATCAACCGGACACAGTCTCCCTCCAACTCCACCGTTATCCTCACTTCCGTGGCCTGCGCATGTTTAGCCACGTTGTTTAATGACTCCTGGGCAATACGAAACAGAGCGTTTTCGACACCAGTGGACAGAAAGCCCGCAGGTTCGTCACCCTTTACCACGACTGAAATCCCAGTACGCGAGGCAAACTGTTCCCCGTACCAATGCAACGTATCCACTAAGCCAAGATCATCTAATGTTGGGGGGTGTAGATCACTCATCACACCCCGGATCAGCCGGGTAGTCTCTTCCAACAATGTCTGCGATTCGTCCAGGCGCGTTCGGATCCCCTCCAATCCGTCGACAGGTAGTTCGCTACGAATGATGTTCATAGTGATGCCAAGCGCCGTCAGTTTCCTTCCCACCCGGTCATGCAGTTCCTGGGCTAATCGCCGCCGTTCATTCTCTTCGGCTTCTGCCAGCCGGGATCTCAAGGTGCGAAGCCTATCATGCTGCTTGCTCACCTCTTCAAATAGCCGGGCATTCTCAA
>JAUVOB010000261.1 GCA_030599405.1 Chloroflexota bacterium
GCAGCGGAGGGAAGCCAATTCATCGGCAGAGTTGAGGGACTTGACGGTGGTGTGAATCGGGCAGTCTATTATGATGATGGAAATCGATTGGCATCGGCAGGTGTCGATGGATTCATTCGTTTATGGGATCCAAGCCAGGGAGAACCTATAGGCGAGCCTATTTCTCATGGCATGCGGCAGAACGAATCGGTTGGCACATTGGCGTTTAGTCCTAATGGTCAAATTCTCGCCTCCGGTAGTGATAACGGCACAATCATGCTCTGGGACATCGAATCCGGTCAACAGATAACGCCGGTGATCTCAGCCACAGCTAACGGTGTTTTGGCATTGGAATTCAGTCCAGATTCGAGTGCCATCGTAGGCGGAAGCCCTGCTGGCTTCGTGAGCGCCTGGGATGTGGAAACGGGGACGCAAATCGGTCCGTTTCTTGCTGGGCATGTTGATCGCGTGAGCGGAGTCTCATTTAGTCCGGATGGCCAATACCTGGCTTCTGGGGACGTAGATGGGATGATCATTATCCGACCTTTTGCCGATGTCGTTGCTGGGCAAGGTCTCGGAAATCCCATCAGCTATACAACAGCACTTTCCAGCGCTATCACTGCCCTCACTTTCAATCCTCAGAGCGCGCTGCTCGCCTCGTCTGATACCGCTGGGACAATAGCGCTCTGGAATCCAACGAGCAGTCAGGTGGTTAGCCAGACCAGCTATCAGATTCGAGGATTCCCGAGCAGCTTGGCATTCTCCCCTGATGGAAGCTCGCTCGCAATCGGGAGCAGTGATGGACAGATATCCATTGCTGAAGCAAGTACGCTACGCCCGACCGGAGCGGAATTCGGTGAATCGGGTCCGTCCGTCGCCAAACTAATGTTTGATCCGCTGAGCGGCCTATTGACGGCTCTTAGCGACGATGGCTCGACCAAGACCTGGGATATTCAAGCTGGGCTGCTTGTCTCAGAATCGATGCCGCTGGAGAATGCTCAGGGTGGTTCTGTCGCGATGAGCCCAAATGGTGACGCGATCGCTAATGTGAATCCAGACAACTTCGTAAACCTGTCAAAGACCCGATCGGGTGGGCCAGTTACTCACCAGCTAAACCATGGCGCGATATTTCAGGGCACCGTAACCGATATCGCTGTGAGCTCGGACGGGTCGATTATTGCCTCAGCAGGAGTTGATGGGGCCATTGTACTCAGGGATGGTGCTACCCTCGAGGTGATCGGCCAACCTCTGCTAGGTCATTCCAACGCTATTTTAGGTTTAGCATTCAGCCCTGATGGCTCGTTGATCGCATCGGGGAGTTGCAGCCAATTCCATTTATCTGGAAATTGCTTGGCTGGTGAGGTCTTCATCTGGGATATCGCGTCTGGACAGATCATTGCGGCTACCAATGATTCAGTGACTTTCCCACTTGGCCTGGCCTTCGACCCTGATGGATCAATCCTGGCATTCAGCGATTGTGATCGTATAGAAATCGCCGCACAATGCTTGGAGGGTGCGATTCAGCTGTGGGATTTTGAAGGGGATGAGTTCTTGGAGAGGTATGCCGGGCACACCAGCGTTGTTTGGAGCCTCGACTATCATCCGGACGGCGGCATTCTAGCCTCCGCCAGTGGTGATAATACGATTATCTTGTGGGATACAAAAACAGGCCAGCCTATTGGACAGCGTCTCACCAACCATGGCGGGCCGGTCAGAAGAGTAGAGTTCAGTCAAGACGGCAGCCTACTGGCGAGTGGGGGGTTCGACAACCTCGTTTTCCTTTGGGACGTTGCATCGGGTCAAGCTCTTGGAGGACCTTATGCTGGTCACACTGGAAATGTTATGGACGTGACCTTTAGTCCTGATGATCAGATATTAACATCATCGAGCCTCGATGGTTCTATGGTCTTCTTGGACGTTGACCTGGATTCGTGGCGCAAAAAGGCGTGCACTATCGCCAATCGAAACCTCAGGTTTGAAGAGTGGGAGCAATTTTTAGGCGCGAGAATTTACGGAGAAACTTGCCCTGAAGGGTAAGACAGTTGCAGAGTATTGCGGCTGGAGCGACGAGATCTGCGACTTTCATCAATTTTTGTTTCTGAAAACACGCACCGCACCTAACGCTTCTTAGCTGCTTCGACCACTAATATTCATCGAGTATAATTGACCCATGGAGCGGATTGTCGATCGTCTTGGATTCTTGCCATTCTTAATTGTTGGGGTGGCATTATTCCTCGTTGGCGCCCTAACAATTAACCATATCGTGAACAACTTCTGGCCAATCGATGTTGGACGCCTGGATCTGATCCGCGACACAGCTTTTGGTGACGCTGAAGCTACTTCTCTACTGCGAGCGGCAAATATCGAAGTTATCTTGGCTTTCCTTGCAGGGATATGGATAGCGGTTACTGGCCTAGTACTACCATTGGCCTCTTTTCTAAATATGCGTTTCGGACCGGAATCTTCTTATCATTGGTTCGTAGCTTTGCGCCAAGCAATGTGGGTGGGGATATGGGTTGCTTTCTGCACCTGGCTTCAGATGAATCGCTCTCTTGGAATTGGCGTTGCCTTGCTTGTTGCTGCCGTGCTGGTTATGTTCGAAATCTTGCTGCAGATTCGCTTTCGTGCAGAACAGATCATGGAATAGTTGGTAATCATGAGCGATAACCTCGACCAGAGAGGCTCTTCTGACGACGCGCGAATGGAGATGCGCAAATTGCCCAGCGTCGACAGGTTAATCGGCTTGCCCGACGCAAGCGGACTTGTCGACGAGTATGGTCGCACCCTTGTAGTTCATGGGACAAGGTTAATGCTTGATCGGTGGCGATCACTGCTCTCAATCTCGGATAGTTTAGTTCCTGACGACCTTCAGTTGATAGTGGAGCTACGCGAGTGGCTGGTGAATCAAATGTCCCCAACGTTGAGGACGGTTATCAACGCGACTGGGGTAATTTTGCACACAAATCTTGGCCGCTCTCCTCTCAGCACTAGAGTGATGAAATATGTTACAGATGTTGCTTCGGGCTATTCGACTCTCGAATACGACCTGGACCGAGGATCACGAGGATCACGGAGCATCCATGCAGAGAGCCTTCTGGTTGAGATAACAGGAGCAGAGGCTGCTTTCGTCGTGAATAACAACGCCGCAGCCGTGCTCCTTTTGCTGACCGCTTTGTGCCGCGGAAAGGACGTTATTATCAGCCGTGGGCAGCTTGTAGAAATCGGGGGAGGGTTCAGGATTCCGGACGTTCTTCGGCAGTCTGGTGCCAGGCTGGTCGAAGTCGGTACAACAAACAAGACCCACCTTTATGATTACGAGAACGCCGTCGGCGAAAACACCGGTGCGATTCTCGTTGCCCACCACTCCAACTATAAGGTGGTTGGTTTCACCAGCGAGCCTGGCCTGGGAGAGCTTTCTAGAATTGCTCAGTCGGCAGGCGTTCCATTGTTATATGATCAAGGAAGCGGTGCTTTGCTCGACATGAGGCCTTACGGATTGGAGAATGAATCGACGGTAATGGATAGTTTAGGATATGGTGTGGATCTCATTGCCTTCAGCGGCGACAAATTGCTTGGCGGACCCCAGGCTGGGATTCTATGCGGTCGCAAGCAACTGATCTCAATTCTAAAGCGCCATCCGTTGGC